>JACDCM010000116.1 GCA_013817545.1 Gemmatimonadaceae bacterium
TCACACCACCGGACACCGCGATCTGCATCGTGCGCCACTGATCGCTTGGGCGGCGGCGGTACGTGACTGCGACCGGACGCTGCGCATGGCGCTCGGCCACCCAATCAGATTTTTTCGCTTTCCGTTATTGCACCAGGGAGCTACCGCGGAACAGCGTGACACCGCGACCGCTGTCATGCGGCAGCTCGGCTACCAAAACGCTCACGTGACGATCGATAACAGCGACTACATCATCGCGCCTCCGTACCGCGCAGCGGTCGAACGCGGTGACACGCTGGCCTTGCGCGATTACTCGCGTCTCATGCTGCGCCACGATCTGGATGCCGTACGACACTTCCGAGAAGTCTCAACCAGAACCCTCGGCAGGCAGGTACCTCACATCCTGCTACTTCACGCGAATGAGATGACCGCCGATAATCTCGATGAGCTACTCGGCGCACTTTCGGCCGAAGGCGCACGATTCATCTCGCTGGACGAGGCGCTGTCCGACTCAGCGTACCGCCAGAAGGATCGCTACACGGGAACGAAGGGACTTTCCTGGTTGTATCGGCTTCAGAAGCCAAGGACGGACGCACCAAGCCCCTGGCAGTGGGATGACAGCGCTCGCGGCGGCATCGTCAGCGAGCTCGCGCGCGTTTCAACGGCATCCGACCGGTATTGACGGATCTTCGCCGTGAAGCCATCAACCAGAGCGGTAGACAGACATGCAGCTGGGTGACGCGCTGCTGAAGCTCGTAGCCGCACATCGCATCGGGGAGGAGTAATGAGAAGACTCGATCGGCAAGATCACTTGTTATCGGCTCGACGCGTGGCAGCTTCCCTTGTGGGTGCAACGTGATGCACAGCCGTCGAGATGAGTTTGGAGTCCGGTCTGGAAACAGGAATCGCGAATTGAGTGACCTGCGATCCGTGGGTCCCGCTACCGTACAGGACCTCGCCAGCATTGGCGTGACCACGATTGAACAGCTGGCAGCGCGGAATCCAATGGATCTGTACGAAAGCGTCTGTCGGGAGAGCGGCGTGCGTCATGATCCATGCTTGCACGATGTGTTCGCCGCAGCGGTGGCTCAGGCTCGTGATCCCTATCTGCCAGTGGAGCAGCGCGATTGGTGGTACTGGAGCCGCATTCGAAAGGCCGGTGGCATTGTGGTCGGCGGGAGCGTTCCGTCAGCGCTCAAGTAGCCGCAGAGAGAGAGCCGGATATTGAACCGCGTCTACGTGCATGGCTACGACCGGCTGGAGAACGTACGCCTGCAGGATCAGGCGGAAACCCTGGTGGATCTCCTGCACTCGGACACCTCGTTCCCCATGGGCAGCTTTGTCCTCGAGGTTGGATGTGGCATCGGCGCCCAGACGATACCGCTCGCCCGCAACAGCCCGGGCGCACGCATCATCTCAGTGGATATCTCCGCGGAGTCTGTCGCAGAAGCCAGAGCCAACTCGGACGCGGCCGGCGTCACCAACGTGCAATTCCAGCAAGCGGACATCTTCGCATTGCCGTTCGACCGGGAATCCTTCGACCATGTCTTTGTATGTTTCGTCCTTGAGCACCTTTCCCAACCTGTCGAAGCCCTCGCCAAACTGAAGGAATTGCTCAGGCCGGGTGGAACGGTCACGGTAATTGAGGGGGACCACGGTTCGACCTACTTCCATCCCGACAGCGACGCGGCCCACATGGCTATCCGTTGCCAGGTCGAGCTCCAGCGGATAGCGGGTGGCAACGCTCTGGTGGGGCGGCAGTTGTACCCGCTGCTGCTGCAGGCGGGTTTCGACGCGGTTCGCGTCTCTCCGCGAATGGTGTACGTCGATTCGAGCAGGCCGGATCTCGTTGACGGTTTCACAAAAAAGACATTTACCGCGATGATCGAGGGAGTTCGCGAACCCGCAATCAGGGCGGGCATGGTGAAGCCGGAGCTGTTCGACGCGGGAATTCGGGCTCTTTACAGAACTGCCGAGACAGACGGTGTCTTCTGCTACACTTTCTTCAAGGCCACTGGAGAGAAAGCCACTTAGTACTCCAGTTCGGAAGTTCGGTGACGTATTGGTTAGGCGGCTTTAGGAAGCAGTGCGTCTGGGATCTTGAGCTTCGAGAGGAGCGCGCGGAGGCCGGCTCTGGTGAATTTCCACTGGAAGGGGCGAGCCGCTTGCGCGTAGTGGTCCTGGAAACGAAGCAGGCGATCCTCTACCTCTTCAAGCGACTGGAAGTCATTGGGTGTGAGCACCTTTCGTTGAACGACCGAGAAGTAGATCTCTATCTGATTGAGCCAACTCGCGTGGATGGGGGTGTGGACCACGATAATGTTCGGCCATCGTGCCCGCAGGCGATCATGACACCGTTGGCCGCGGTGGGATGTGCCGTTGTCGAGGATCCAGAACACACGGGGCGCGGAACGGTAGGGCTCTTGGCTCATGACCTGCTCGACTAGGCGCTCGAAGGGACCGATCCCCGTAGCTGGCTCGCAGCGGCCATACACTTTGCGAGCCGAACATCCCAGGCGGCAAGGTAGGCCCAGGCACCCGCGCGTTTGTATTCATGTTCTACGCGCATCGCCGCGTGTGGCCGGGCCGGCGGTGCGCTCCGGTTTGTCCTAGTTTGTTAGCGACTGCATCGTACGCGTAGTGCGCGGAATCGAGCGGCGACTCCACTACGGCAGCACACAGGTAGCCGAGATTGGCGTCCGGAGCATTTTGTTCGCAGACACTATTCATTGAAAAGGTCTGACGCCGGCTGAACCTGTCGAGGCTATCGTATCATCAATCGGCTCCCAATGGAGAATCAGTTGAGGAGGTACGCGTGCTAACGGATCAACAGATTGAGGACGCCGTCCTGCAAGGTGTCGAGAGCGCTCTTGGCGTTCCTAGAGAACGAGTCCAACTCACTGACCACCTAATTCGTGACCTGCGAATGGATACTGATCTGGCATTCAACGACCTCTTTCTTCCTGCGCTGGAAGCCGTGCTTCGGGTGCGGTTGAGCAATTATGGGTGGGATGGAGTCTTCTCCGTCGGAGACGTCGTGAACCTTGTGCAGCAGCAGCGAGACAACGGAATGCTTTGAGACTAAGCGAGCGGCCACGCGTCCGGAGCTCCAACACCTTCAAAGCGCTCCTAATCGGTGTGGTCGAACTCTACGTCGAGGGACGAGTGATGCGCAGCGGTGCATATCGCTGCCAGAAAACTGGCTCATTTTGAAGCCGCCGGGCGGTGGCTTCAAAGGGTCCCTGCATCGCGCTTGGCGATTGATCATTCTTATCATCGTCTGACGCGGGGCGTCAAGTGGGTCAGGGATCGGGACGGCGCGTAGCGGAGCGAAGGGATCCATGCGAGGAAGCGATACCTCCAACGTTCGCTCCCAGCACGACAGCCAGAATCACGGCGCGACCAATCCTGCTTTCCTCCGGCTCGCGCTCGAGAATCGGTTGCATTGCTCCGAGCATCATCGCTGCCGCGGCGATATTGGACATCCACATGGACAGTCCGGCAGTCGCGAGCGCCGTGAGTGCGACAAGACGCAGCGGACGGCCTCGTGAGCCCCTGAGCGTCAGGGAGGCGACAAGCAGATCCGCTCCCTGGCGGCGAGCCGCTGTGGCAAGGCTGAAGCCGCCAAGGAACAGAATCAGGATAGGGTCGGCCGACCAAGCGAGGACTTCCAGCGGCTGAAACTCGGGCCCATGGCGGCCCAGCAAAAGCGGCGTCGCAATCCATAGAATGACTGTCGGTACCCAGATGCGAACCCACTCGGTGAGCCAAAGCAGCACGCAAACAGTCGCGATGGTCGCCGCTCGATAAGGTGCCTGCCAGTCCATCACGAGCGCGACTACGGCAGCTACCAGAGCGACAATGGCAACGAGAACTTGAAGCTGGACTCGCGAGGCGAGTGACTCCGAACCTGAGCGAGTGGATGGATCGTCGCGCGTCACGCTGTGTGGCGAACTACCGTTGGGATTACCAAAGTATCAGGTCCGCTAATCATGGAGGGCCCAGAACGCCGTTCGCGATCGCGCGCGCGATGGCCTCTGCATGCCCTGTTCGGTCGTCGCCGATCTTGCTGTTCGAGAGGACGATAATGGTCGTACCGTCGTCGAAGCGATTAAAAATTGACGAGAAACCGGAGAGCCCGCCGCCATGCGTGACGAAGCGACGTCCCCGGGCATTTCGGACTTCCCAACCGTAACCGTAGCTGCGCGTTGAATCACCGAACGCGATGATCTGTCGGCCATCGCTCAGGATTCCCGGTGTCCACATCCGTTGCAGCAACGCTGGCGATAGCAGCGAGCCACGGTGCAATGCGATCGCAAACCGGGCAAGGTCGCGCACTGAGCTCGAGAGGCCACCGGCGGCGAAGCCACCTGAAAAGTACGGAGCCCGCTGCTGGACGCCATCGACTGGCTCGTAGCCGACCGCCACACCCGGAGAGCTATCGGGGCGCACCAGGTAGCGGGTTTTCAGCATCCCGGCGGGCTGGAAAATTCTCGGCATGAGGAATTCTTCGTACGACTGGCCGCTGACCGTCTCAATCAGCATGCCCAGAACGATGTAGCCTGTGTTCGCGTACTCGAAGCTCGTCGCGCGCCGAAAGCTCGGCGGCGCTGTCTGCAGTCGGCTGCGAAACTCGTCGGCGGACATGTCATCGTTGTTGGTCGTGCGGAGATCACGCCGGATACCGGAGGTGTGCGTCAGTAAGTCATGCACGGTCACAGAGTCGTACACGGGGGGGAGCCAGGGCAGGTACGCCGCGACGCGGTCATCCAGCTTGAGCTTCTCATCGCGCACGAGCAGCATGACAGCGGTTGCCGTAAACGGCTTGGTGAGCGAGGCAATCTGAAAGCGAGTGTCCGGCGTGACGGGCTCGTTTCGCTCGCGGTTTGCTTCGCCATAGCCGGTCGCGAGCACTATTCTGTCGCCACGCACCACTGCCACGGCTGTACCTGGTATGTCCCGCGCCGCCATCGCTGCTCGAACATTGGAGTCTACGGTGCGCTGAAGCAGCTCACTGTCGCGCCCTTGCTCGGCAATCGGAGTCGCCGACGGGACCTCGCGAGGGGCGGGCGCAGGGCAGCCGAGCAAAAGGCATGGTGCGAGCAGAACAGCAATGCGTGACATGCTTCGCTCCTAGAGCATGGGAAAGCAGAACGGTGACGGCCGCGATTGGCCAGCGTCGCATGCCAGGGCATCAAGGCGATGATCCCACGCCAACTCCAACCCGCTCGAGGATGTATCGGGGAACCATTGTGTCAACTTCAAACTATCCGGTCGTCTCAACAGTCCAACGTTAGGAGTAGACGAGCATTCGAACCGAAGCGGCTGCAATACGGCGACAGCGGGCCACTGCGGCCATCCCCCTCGACGACACGCGCCCCACGATTCATTTCCAGGAAGGCAATTCGTGCAATTCAAGAGTCTTACCACCGCTGCCGCTGTGCTCACAATGCTCGGGTCGCATCGCGCGGCCGCCCAATCGGAACCGATTCCAGGATTGGATCGTTATGTCGACGAGGCGATGCGCACCTGGCAGGTACCCGGACTTGCAATCGCTTTTGTTCGAAATGACAGCGTGCTCCTGGCGCGCGGTTATGGTGTACTGGAAGTCGGACAGCCGGCGCGCGTCACCGACCAAACGGTCTTCGCCATTGCTTCGCTGACCAAGGCGTTCACCGCGGCTGCCGCCGGCATCCTGGTGGATCGTGGTGCAGTCGGCTGGGACACGCTCACGAAGACCCTGCTTCCGGACTTTCGTCTGCGCGATGCGTGGGTGACCGAGCACATCACGCTGCGTGACATGCTTGCACACCGCACGGGACTTACAAGCGGGGACTGGCTCCGCCTGAGCGGCCAGAACAATCGGGCAGAAATCCTGCGGCAGATGCGCCTCCTGGACTTCGATTCGGATTTTCGCTCGCGATATCTCTATAACAATCTCATGTACCTCGCCGCCGGCGAGGCAGTTGCGGCTCGCGCAGGCAGATCGTGGGACGTGTTTGTGCGCGACGAGCTCTTTGTTCCGCTGCGAATGCTGAGAAGCGGCACCAGCGTTTGCGCGCTGCGAGAGGTGAGCAATGTCGCCCTGCCGCATGAAGTCACGAACGGGAAACCAACAGTCATCCCGCGGCTGAATCTTGACAATGCGGCACCGGTTGGTGGGATAACTGCAAGCGTGTCGGACATGGCCAACTGGTTGCGCATGCAGTTGGCCGATGGCGAATTCGGGGGCAAACGGCTCCTTAGCCACGCGGCACTCGCCGAGATGCACCGAGTTCAGATGCCCATCGCAATCCGGCCCGTGTCGAGCGCGAGATATCCCGGAGTACGCTTCATGGGCTACGGTATGGGATGGTCCATACTGGACTACCGCGGTGAAAAGCTCGTGCGACACAGCGGCTGGATTGACGGATTCCGATCCGAGGCAGCCCTCTTGCCCGATCAGCGCGTCGGAATTGTTGTGCTTTCGAATCGCGGCAATCAGGGATTCGCAAACGACCTCCCGGACGTGCTGAGAAACTGGATCCTGGATCGGGTCCTCGCGGGGGCATCACTTGACTGGAGCAAGACTTTTCTAGCGGGTGCCGAGAAGAGTCGTCGCGAGGAAGAGGAAAGCCGCCAGAAACTGTATGCTTCCAGGGGCGCTGGTTCGCGCACTCCGCGCGCACTCTCCGCATATGCGGGCACCTACAGCGATAGCCTGTATGGGCACGCTGTCGTCCGCGCGCAAAACGGGCGACTCACACTCTGGTTCGGCCCTCGACACAGCGCTCCCCTTGAATATTGGGACGGCGAGAGATTCATGGCGCGTTGGGAGAACCCCAGCTACGGTGAGCAGGAAGTCACGTTCAGTTTTGTAAACGGAGTGCCCACTCAGCTGGAATCAGGCGGAATCGTGTTTCGCAGAAAATCGAATGAGACGTCGACCGAACAGTACGGGTCGCCCAGTGTGTTGTGTTCCGTGGGGGCGTCGAAATAGGGTGTGCGCGCGACAGTTCGAGCTCGGCTACCAAAATGCTCAGGTATATCGGCAACCGCGACTATCGGCCGGTCATGAAACGCATCCAATGGTTAGGGCGATGCTCTCGGGCACCGTGCTGACTATCGTCGCTATTCTCACTCTGGAAGGAGCGGGAGTTGTTTTACCGGCTAGTCAGGGTGCGACGCGTCCAGTTCCGAACGGCTTCGCCACCGCTAGCATCGTTGTTCGAGAGGATAACGACCACGCTGCCGTCGTCGGGATAGATGTCGAGTTGCGTCATCGTGCCCCAGTAGTTCCCACCGTGGCCAATGAAGCGCGTGCCGGACCACTCATACACCTCGAACCCGTACGCCCGCTTCCCGCCGTCGTCCATGGGCACACGCGCCGACAGGACGCGCGTCGTCATCGCGGCACCGAGCAGGCGGTGCTCGAGTAGTGCCGCCGCGAAAAGGGCGAGGTCGTTGACGGTGGAGATACCGCCGCCTGCCGGCGCACCGGGACGACGCGCCCCCTGCGGCACCTCGATCCATCGGTCCGGCACCGACCGCCGTGTCGGGCCGAAGCCAGCCGTATATCGCGAATACGGAGTCGCGCGGTGGTCGGCACCCATCTCGCAATAGCAGGTACGCGCCATGCCTGTGGGCTCGAAGATGTTTCGCTTGACGTACTCCTCGAACGAGAGGCCGGAAAGGCGCTCTATCATGGAGCCCAGAACGATGTAGTTGGAGTTACTGTAGTCGTAGCGGGCGCCAGGCTGCGACCATAGCGTATCGTTCGCGAACGTTGCCCAGAAGTCGGTGAGCATGCGAAGCGAGTCCTCATACTGGCGGAACTTTCCGTTGCGGTAGAAGTCGGGCAAACCCGAGGTGTGTGTGAGCAGTTGCTCGACGGTGATTTGGCGGGCGATGTCGAGATTGGGGTAATCAGGGAGTACAACGGAAATCGGCGTGTCGAAGGCCAGCCGGCCGCGCTCTACCAACTGCGCGACGGCCACTGCGGTGAAGAGCTTGCTCAGCGACGCCAGCTCGAAGCGCGTGTCCAGCGTGTTAGGTGTGAACGGGTCTCGGGTTGCCGGCCCAAAGGCGCGCGCAAACAGCGGGCTGCCCCGGCGCGCTACGAGCACAGCGCCGGAGAAAACATTCTGGTTGGCGAGGCGCTCGGTGTATCGGCTGAGAGCATCCGCAAGCGCGTGGTCGGTAGTCAGGCGGGCGTGTGGGGCGTGCGGAGGAGGCTCGACGAATGGAATCAGCCACACGCCGGTGATTCCGTGCGGAGGTGCGGTATCGACCTCGACGAAAACCTTGCCGTACGCTTCAGTCAATGCTTCGTGCACAGTCGCCTCGATGGCGACTGGCGTCGAGGAGTCAACGCGAACGACGCTCATTTGCCCATAGTTCATGCGCCAGAGCTGCTGGCCACGGGCGATGACGTCGGCTGGACGATCGGCGAGCTCGCTCGCCGTGTATGCGCGTGCGGCAAACGCAAGTGCGGAGTCGGACCGCCCCAGGTTGTACACCCGAAGCCACTCCCTCAAGGCTGCGGCTGCATGGTTGTTGGGAAGGGCAACATCCGCGGGTGCTCGAGATAAGGTGTGCCTTTCCGCAATGCTCGGACGTTGCGAGTGTCCGCATGCCAAGAGTAGCGCGACGCCGAAAAAGGCGAGCATCGCGCTCGAGCATCGACGAGGGTCGCGCAACCGGGAAGTTGTGAAGTGAGTCACAAGAGTCTCAAGGATCATGGTGTAGACATTAGTCCTGCGTCGAGTGCATTTCGCAATCAGCGACCGATCCAACCACTCCGAGGTCGGTGCGGCGTTTGCGTTGCGCGAGTAGGCGAAATGCCTCTCTATTGTATACCAAGGCACCATACTAAGAAGGGGTAGCCGTCTGGTTTCAGGCACGCACTGAAAGTCGGACGCAATCGCTATCAAGTGTCGTGGCAAACCCGCTCAGGGACCTTGCTCGGGGAGCTGCCTCGGTGTACCGTGCTAAGTTCGCCCTTCCCGGACCGCGGCCGACCGTAATGAGCACTTCCGCCGTAGTTCGAGTCGAGGGTCCCAGCCGGGTTTACGGACGTCTCAGGTCGCTGATCATCCGGGGCCAGCTGGCGCCCGGGGTGCGGGTAGTGGAGAACGACATCGCCGCGCGATTGGGGGTGAGCCGCACGCCTGCGAGAGAGGCAATTCTGCGGCTGTACCAGGAAGGCTTTCTGGTGCGCACTGGCGCGATCCGCCGCACGGAGCTGCTCGTCGCGCCACTGACGCGAGATGACATGATGGATCTCTACCATATCATGGCGTCACTGGAGGGGGCTGCGGCCCGTCGCATCGAATTGCTTGAGCCAACGGCGCGGCGTGACCTGGCCGCAAAGCTCAAAGCGGCCGAGACTCGATTCGAGCGTGCCGCCATGCAGCGGACCATCGACTACGATCGACTGTTCGAGCTACACAACAAGTTCCATGAGCTGCTGGTCGATAGCTGCGCGCCACCGCGGCTTCGCGCGATGATCGACACGTTTCGCCCGCAAGTGCATCGGTACGAGTGGGTGTACGGTCCACTCGTGGGGCCGAACTACGATGCAACCTTCGACGAGCACGCCGCGATCATCAAATCCGTCCGATCCGGCACGGGACCCGTCGCTCGGCAGGCGGTCGCGGCAAACTGGGAGCTGGGAGCAGAGCGCCTCGGCAAGGTCATTGGCTCTGTGGGAGCTCGCGGGGACTGGTAACCAGCGTCCCACACGCCGCGCGGCTCAGCAGCCACGCGGGCGAACATCCAGAGCAGAACGCGTTCCGTGGTGGACGCGGAGCAGGACTAGGAAGGTGACCTTTGGCGTCCGACTGCTATGCTACGAGACTTAGTCATTGTACTTCTTCGCGAATACGCCGCCGACCCAGGCGATGAAGACTCTTTACCCTCCTGCGCTCCGTTGCGGCGGCAAGAGCGTCGCTCTGGATTCTGGCTCGCGCTGCCTCGCGTGACAGCTTGCGCCAGCTTGCCAGACGCTCAGCATCGAGCGAGCCCGCCTCTATCGCTGCCGCGACGGCGCACTCCGGCTCGCCGTCGTGGGCGCAATCGACGAACCGGCAGCCGTCGCTCAACGTCGTAATGTCCTCGAAAGCCTGATCGAGTCCCGACTCGGCGGACCACAGCTGCAGCTCGCGCATTCCCGGCGTGTCGATGACCATTACGCCATTCGGAAGTCGCACGAGCTCACGATGCGTCGTGGTGTGGCGTCCACGCCCATCGTCACGTACTTCCGCTGTAAGCATGAGTGCTCGGCCGGCGAGGCGGTTCAACAGAGTGGATTTTCCCACACCTGAAGACCCAAGCAGGGCGATGGTGCTGCCTGGCACAAGGTGCGCTTCGAGCGACTCCATTCCCATTTCTGTCACCGCCGACACGGCGATCACATCGACTCCCGGCGCTGTTGCGCGAACTCGGGCCATACAGTCGTCGATGCTCTCGACGAGATCGGTCTTGGTGAGGATCACAGTGGGCAGGGCTCCGCTCTCCCACGCTACTGCCAGGTAGCGCTCGAGCCTGCGCTCGTTCACATCGTCCGGTAGTGCCGTGACGATGAATACACGATCCACATTCGCAGCTACCACCTGCGGCACCGCCTTCTCTCCCGCTGCCCGGCGCATAAACGCCGACTGTCTCGGAAGGATCGAGCGCACGCTCGCCGCGTCGCCTGCGTCGCTCAGACGAACAACTACCCAGTCACCCGTCGCAGGCCGGTCGACGGAATCGGACTCGTGAAGGCGGCGCGCGAGCATCGCTTGCCGCTCACCGAACTGTCCGATGACGCTGACT
>JACDCM010000455.1 GCA_013817545.1 Gemmatimonadaceae bacterium
TGTCCCCGCGAACGGCGTATCGGAATTCCATTCCACCGATTGCCTTTGCCGCGGCGCCAAGTGAGTAGCGATGATGCAGGTAAACGGGCACGAAGCGCCTGTTGAGGAGCACCATCGGTGCGCCAGTACGAATCGCTCCCTCGTCAAAGCGATCCAGCAATGCGCGCCGCACCTGCATGACGCGCGCGAGCTCCTCGACGGCGTCCTCGCCCAGAGTCCAAGTTGTCGCCTCCGGATGGGAGCCGGCGCCTGACTCATCCGGATTAGTGATGAAGGTGATGCCTTTGCGCATCCCTTCGCCGACGATGGCGGCGAGCCCCGCGGTTTCTTCCTCCGGAGTGCGGAACTCGGTGTAGGCATACCTGATTGCGAGCGTATCGTACGAGCCGAGCTCGTCGCGGTACGCATCCGCGACATCCACGCGACCGTTCACGAGTTTCAGCATGGGAGGTGGGTAGTCCATCGCCGAGCCACGGCCGTAGCTGTGAGCGATGAAATTGTGCGCGAGTCCGAGCGTGTGTCCTATCTCATGCGCCGCATGCTGCCGTCGCCGGACCATCGTGAAGGCTTCGGCGCTCACGGCCGTGTCGAATGCGCCCGCGTAAATGTTGTAGTCGACCAGTGAGCGCCACGAATCCATGCGCACGGCAGCCTTGATGATCTCACCCGTGCGCGGATCTATGAAGGAAGAGCCCCATGAAGAGCTGGGTTGAGTTCGGTGCACCCACTGGATGACGTTGTAGCGCGCGTCGAGCGGGTCCATGTCCTGCGGCATGTCTTCGATTCGGAAACCGTTCCGGAATCCCGCGGCCTCGAACGCGGAGTTCCACCACATCCCGCCTCGCTTGAAGGCTGTGCGGTACGGCTCCGGGACGGCACGGTCGAGATAATAGACAATCGGTGCAACCGGCTCGCTCATGGCGGCTTCGGGATTTCTTTTCTGCAACCGGTGGCGCGCGGCATAGCGGGTCACGTACTCCTCATCGAACCCCTTGGCGAAATCATACACCGAGACCGGATTGACTCCAACGCGTGGGTCGAACCTGCGTACACGGTAGCCCGGGTCCGGCAGCGCGACGAACGAATGGTGTTCGCGCAGGGTGAGCGCTCGTCCATCGGGAGTATGGGCACGAATGCGCGCGCTCGGATTATCGTTTACGAAGGTGAGGGAGACTTCGACCTCGGTATTTCGCGGAAACCCTTTCGTCCGGTCCAGGAAGACGGCTCCACGATCCCGATCGAGCTGCCAGTTGCCCTCTCCGGCATCTCGCAACGCTCCGCGAACGTCCATCACGTCGCTGAGTGCAAAGGGGGTGAGGTCCGCGAGTAGCCGACCGCCTTCTTCGGCCACGATATCGAGAGATGCCATCACGGAGGTGGGAAAGGATTCGCGCACCGAACGTGCGAGTGCGTCGTTGCTGGTGGTGGCTCGAAAGCGCGGATTCTGTAGCACAAGCAGCACACGCGGCCCGACTCGCTCCCAGCGCGCGATCGCCTCGTCGCCCACCAAACCTCGATCGATGTCGGGACCGGCGATCCCGATCCCCGTGGCGAGTGAGCGAAGGTACAGAAAATCCTCGCCGGGTCGAGCGATCTCGATCAGCAGTTTGCCGCTTGCCTCGCTCCAGTATAAGGGAAGGAAGCCAGCTCGCCTTTCCATCGCCCGTGTGTGATTGGTAATGGTGGGGAGCTGGGTATGCAGGAAAGGCGGAACGACGAGGACTGCAGCGAGGCAAATGCTCGCGGCGCGGCGGCAAGTTACGAAGGGTCCGATCATTGTTAGTCCTCGGCTAAGCGTTGAGCAGGCGACGACGAATATCTGCGTGGGCGGCGAGATGTCGAGAGTTGGCGCAGGCATCGCGACCGACATTCATCAAGCGCGCACGATCTGCGCGCCGATCGGGGGCGCTCGCGGAGTCGGCGAAACGGGAGCCGCTTTCGGTCCGAGTCCTATTGCAGGCCCACCGCCTTGGCGAGCGCTTCGGCCTGTTTGATGAATGCGTCTGACGCCGCCGCGTTTCCTGCACGCTGCTCGGCCTCGCTCAAGCTGACCGCCGTTGTCACATACAACAATGGAATGCCGACTGACGCCTGATCCACCCAGCTCCCTCGGCGAAGCAACGCGTCTGGCGCAAGAAATACGTCGTCCCAAAGCGCGCGGGAACGTGGAAGATCGAACCACCCCTCGCGCGGAAGGCGCATGATTCCGTTCTCCGCGACTTGAACTCCTGGCACGAGCTTGCGAGCGAGTCCCTGTGCCAGAAGGTGATTGGAGAGTCCCAGTTTTTCGCCGTACCCGCCGGCGGTGCGGCTGATATACAGTGGCCGCTCGGGATACGAGTCGAGAATCATTCGCAGCACCACCTGATCGGCACGCTCCAGATAGCCAGGCTGAATTACCGCGTCGATCGGCCCAAGCGGGGTTTGCTTGCGGAACCGCTGCGGCTGGGAAAGCTCGATGAGGGAAGGGATCTTGTCCGCATCTTCGATCGACATTTTGAGTGGTGATCCGGACGGCTTTGCCCAACTGCCGCCGCGATACAGCGCGGGGCCTTTGGCGACTTCGTACTCGAAGATCGGCCGGCGAATGATCTGTCGTACATACCAATCCGTGTTCGCAAGAGAGGTATTGACGATGAGAACATCCTTGCGAATCCCTTCGACCTCTTGTGCGTACCAGAGCGGAAAGGTGTCGTTGTCGCCGACCGCGACAAGAATTCCGTAAGGCTCCAGGGAATTGAGCATGTCGTACGCGAAATCGCGGGTGTCGGTCTGGCCAGCGCGAGAGGCAGCCCTCCAGTTACCCGCGAGCGGAATGAGCGCGACGAGGAGCATTGGCGCGGCGATCTTCCAATTGCGGCGCCGTGGAAGCGTGAGCACCTCTTGCCCCACGCGCGTCTCTTCGGTCCCCAGCAGCTTCGCCACCGATTCCCACAGGAAGACAAGGCCAAGTGCCGCCCAAACTCCCCACGCCGAGAAGCTGATCAAAAAGAAATAATCCCGGTCCCTGACTTCGCACGCGGCGTCCGTAACGCCGGGCATTTTGACGCACTGTGAATGCCCATACTTGAAGTTCAGGTAGTAGATGAGCAGCAGCGTCAGGGTGAACATGAAGGTGCCGAAATACCAGAAGGACCGCTTGTCGCGCTTCCAGTGCACCCACCCACCGAAAAGGCCAAGCACCATGTAGAAAGCGGCGAGCAGGTTCTGCCAAAAGGGCATCGTTCCGCTCATGTCGCGCAGCCACTGCCACTTGAAGTACAGCCAGTACATCCCGAACTGGCCCGCGAGTGGCGCCTGCCGCTCGAATATCGAA
>JACDCM010000456.1 GCA_013817545.1 Gemmatimonadaceae bacterium
CAAAATAGAAGGTCGCGTGCTGTCGCTGTCGCCTCTCGTCGTACTCTTCTCGGTGGCTTTCTGGGGGTGGGTCTGGGGAATTTTTGGTGCTTTCCTGGCAGTACCACTTACAATGGCAATTGTAGTGTCATGCCAGCAGTTCGACACTACGCGCTGGGTAGCGGCGTTGCTGTCGGACATCGACGAAAGTGAAAAGAGAAGCAGGTCCGGCGCTGAGGGAGAAAATTTGGAATACAGTTGACTCTCGCTGAGTGGCCGCGCCGCTTCTGTGCGCTTTTTTCATGGAACTCATGGCCGTCAGCGTGGCGCGCAAGCGTGCGCCATGCGATTTTTCGCGCGTCGCGTCGCCCATGCACAAGGCGACCGTCACTATTTGGGCAGGTGGCAGAGCGGTTGAACGCACCGGTCTTGAAAACCGGCGGACCTTAACGGGTCTCGTGGGTTCGAATCCCACCCTGCCCGCTTTTGGGAATGGTCGTTCCGGCCACGCCGGGGTGAGGGTCACGCCGTCGGTGACGCTTTGAACAACAGCCACAGTCCGCTGGGAACCACTCGGTTTTTTCTCGGAGTGGAGGAACAGAAGTGGGCCCGCTGCCGTCGTTGACGCTCACTTCCTCGTCGGCTAACTTTCGTCGCTCGATGCTGGATTTTGTGCGCGGGTCGCAGGCTGGCAGCCCCAGCATTCGTGGTTCGCAAAGCGACTTCCTCGCGGCGCGAGCTCTCAGGGAGAGATGGCCGAGCGGCTGAAGGCACCGGTTTGCTAAACCGGCATAGGGGGTCAACCCCTATCGAGGGTTCGAATCCCTCTCTCTCCGTCACGAACAACAGGGGTCACCGATCATCGGTCAGGGATGAGCAGGACCAATCCCGCATCACCGGTCGCTGACCCCTGCGCCGTCTCCTTACCGAAAAGAATGACGCACGAAGTTTCACCACCGCGTGTCCGTTTCGCGCCATCCCCCACAGGTTTTCTCCACGTAGGCGGCGCGCGTACAGCACTGTTCAACTGGCTTTTTGCGCGCACGAATGGAGGCGCCTTCCTTCTCCGCGTCGAGGATACGGACAAAGCTCGCAGTACCGATGAAAGCACCGCGGCAATATTCGAAGGGCTTGAATGGCTCGGTCTCGACTGGGATGAGGAGGTCGTGTACCAGGCGAAAGGGTTGGCGCAACACCAGAACGACGCTGAGCGCATGCTCGCCAGTGGCGCTGCATACCGCTGTTTTTGTACACCGGCTGAATTGGCTGAACAGCGCAAGGCGTTAACTGTCGGTAAGGAAAGCTTCAAGTATGACCGGCGATGCGACCGCCTGCCGGAAGAAGAGCGCGCTCAGCGCCTGAAGTCAGGTATCCCATTTGTCATCCGCTTTCGCGTGCCTGACGGTACGACTGAATGGGACGATCTGGTTCATGATCGAATCAGCTTTCCGAACAAGGACATCGAGGATTTTGTGATCCTTCGTTCGGATGCCACGCCGATCTACAACATGGCGGTCGTCTCCGATGACATCTCGATGAGAATCACGCTGGTGATGCGGGGTGACGACCACATTTCCAATACGCCCAAGCAAATTCTCCTGTATCGAGCGCTTGGTGCTGAACCACCCAGGTTCGCGCACGTTCCAATGATTCACGGCACTGACGGCAAGAAACTCAGCAAGCGCCACGGCGCTACCGCCGTGGCCGACTATCAGAACGAGGGGATTCTTCCTTCCGCGATGGTGAACTTTCTCGCGTTGTTGGGTTGGTCACCCGGAGGCGATCGCGAGGTGATGACATTGCGGGAGATGACCGAACTTTTCTCCGCAAATGGTTTACAGAAGAAAGCAGCTGTGTTCGATCCCAAGAAGTTGGAGTGGATGAATGGGCAGCACTTGAGCCGCATACCCGCGGCGGAGCTTGCTCCCCTCGTGACGCCGATGCTCGTGCAGGCGGAGATAGCTTCCGAAGCCGAGCTTGCGGAACGTCACGAGTGGTATCTCGCTCTGGTGGATCTGTTGAAAATTCGCGCGCGTACGACGCATGACATGGTACGGCAGGCACGACCCTATTTCGCCGCGAATATCTCATACGACCCGGATTCCACCGCTAAATCGTGGAAGGACGCGGAGGAGACCGTGGCTCTGCTTACCGGGGCTCGCGAGCGACTCACCCAGCTGGCGGAATGGCGTCCGAATTACATGGAGGAAGCGCTCAGGGCACTGGCGGATGGCATGGGTATCGCGGCTGGCAAAGTCTTTCAGCCGCTTCGAGTTGCATTAACGGGAATGAGTGTGAGCCCAGGCATATTCGAAGTGCTCGAGGCAATGGGCCGTGACCTTGCCTTGACCCGTCTCACACAAGCCATCGATCACATCCGCGCCAGATAACATTTTTCGTTACAACTGTTGACTCGACTACATCTATTTACGAGCTTAGAAGGCACTAATAAAGACAGAATCTGCACGCCTTCCCCCCGAGGCCACTAATGAAAGACACACTGACTGCAACAGAACGCAAAGTCTACAACTATCTGCTGGATTTTCTCGCGGAGCATACCTACCAGCCGAGCGTGCGCGACATTGGTAAGCGATTCAAGATCAAGTCCACCAAGACCGTCTCCGAGCTGCTCCAGTCGCTTGCCGATAAGGGGTTTATCGAGCGCGACCCATCACGTTCGCGCGGAGTAAAGCTGCTCGGATTTGAGGTTTCGCGAAACACGAAGCCGGTGCCGTATTATGGCAAGATTGCGGCGGGCGACCCGGCTCTCGTGGCGGATAATCGCGTCGGATTCATCACGCTGGATCGTCGCTTCGTACCTGCGGACACGTCATTCTTTCTCAAGATCATGGGCGAGAGCATGATAGGCCGCGGTATTTTCGACGGGGACTATGTAATGGTCAACCCTGAGAACGAGCTGAATGATGGCGAAATAGCCGTGGTGCGAATCGGCGAGGAAGCGACCGTCAAGACGCTACGGCATCGCGATGGAAACGTCGTCCTCGAGCCAGCGAACCCGGACGAGGAAGAGATCGTCCTGATTCCCGGAGTCGATGACTTTGGCTTCCTCGGAAAGGTTTGCGGCGTATTCCGCCCGTTCTGCGAGGAAACGCTCAAGGAGCAGGCGCCGGACTGATTTGGGGAGTTGGGCTGGGATGGGGAGTAAAGGTTGGGGTAGGGAGAGTATGACCGACTCTGACCCCTCGAGATCCCCGAACTTGCAGGTACTCCCCATCCCCCACGCCCCAGTTCTTCTTACGGCGTTGCTATTTCAGCCGGCGCCAGCTTCTCCGCCTCGCGACGCTCGCGGTCTTTTCGCTCCCGAATACGC
>JACDCM010000457.1 GCA_013817545.1 Gemmatimonadaceae bacterium
GTTGTCAATCAGCCGCGTCCCTCCCACGCGCGCGGCGATCGCCACCAAACTTCCATCCTGTGCGATCTCAGCGCGGCGAAATGTGTCCGGGTCGAGCAGAACAAGGTAATCGACTTTGACATCCGGCTCGTCACGCAAAACTTCCCATCCCGACTGTTCGAGAGCGTGGACGTCGCGCTGTCCATTTCGAAAGTTCTGCTCCATGACACGTAGCGCACGCGACAGGGACAACGCGCGCACTCGGCTCTCATCACTCAAGAAACCGTTTCGGCTCGACAGTGCGAGACCGTCGCCTTCGCGCGCGATGGGCGCGACGACGATCTCGACTGGGAAATCCAGATCGCGAGCCATTGCTCGAATTAGCGCTGCCTGCTGCGCGTCCTTCTGACCGAAGACGGCGACATCCGGCATTGCGATATTGAAGAGCTTGGCGACAACCGTGAGCACGCCGGCGAAATGGCCCGGCCGTATCGAGCCCTCCCATTCGTCTCCGAGCGCAAGCGGGAACACCATGACTGAACGCTCGCTGCGATACAGCTCGCTTGCATCCGGTGCGAACAGGATATCTACGCCACGCCCGGCCGCCTTGTGCGCGTCACCTTCCGGATCACGCGGATACCTGGCCAGATCCTCGTTCGGCCCAAACTGGAGCGGATTGACGAAGATGCTCATTATCACGACTGGGCACCGTCTGCGCGCTTCATCCACCAACGTCAGGTGCCCCTCATGCAGAAACCCCATTGTCGGCACCAGCGCTGTGCGCCGACCCTTCTTTCGTTCTTCGGCTAGCGCCTCGCGGAGATCAGCGATGCGCGTGAGCGTACGCATCAGAAGCTATGCTCGGAATCCGGATAGCGACCGTCCCGCACATCGTCCCCAAAACGTCCTACAGCCGCGCGGACGTCGTCCGCCATCGATGCATACTGCTTGAGGAATTTGGGATGAAACTTGTCGTTCAGGCCGAGCAAGTCGGGGAGGACAAGTACTTGTCCGTCGCAATCGGGCCCTGCGCCGATCCCAATCGTGGGCACCGAAACTGATCGCGTAACGTCGCCCGCCAGACCGGCGGGAACCAGCTCGAGAACGATTGCGCACGCGCCCGCTTCCTCGAGCGCGCGGGCGCCCACCAGAATAGCGTTGGCAGCCGCATCGCTTTTGCCCTGCACACGGTGTCCACCGAAGGCGAGTACTGACTGAGGTGTGAAACCCAGGTGCCCCATTACAGGAATACCCACTTTGGTGATCGCGCGAACTGCAAGTAGCACGTCGCTGTCGGCGCCTTCGAGTTTGACCGCCTGGGCGCACGACTCCTGAATGATGCGTCCCGCGTTCATTAATGCTCGTTCAACGCTTACCTGGTACGACAGAAATGGCATGTCGACCACCAGCATCGCGCGCTGGACCCCGCGCCGAACCGCGGTCGCGTGATAGATCATTTGGTCCAGGGTGACTTGCAGAGTGGAGTCGAAGCCGGCCACGACGTTGCCCAACGAATCGCCGACGAGCACCACGTCAACACCTGCCTCGTCCACGAGCCGTCCGAACAGCGCGTCATACGCCGTTACGACGACGAGTTTCGGGCCGCTTGGCTTTCGGTCGGCCAGGTCTCGCGTCGTAAAACGACGGGGTTTGTCGCCGCTTCCCGAGCTCATCGCGTTACTCTCACTTCTGCAAGCTCACGGCGCCAAAAATCACGATTCGGCAGCTCGGGGTGTGGCACGACAAAGTCTGGCTCTCTGACCGTCTGCTCTTCGAACTTTACGATATCGAGGTCAAGCGTTCGGGGAGCCCACCTGGTGGAACGCACACGTCCCTCGGCGCGCTCTATGTCCAGTAGCGCCTCAAGCAGCTGTCGAGGTGCCAAGGTTGTGTCGAGAGCAACCATTTGATTGAGATAGGGCTCTTGCGGTGATTCGTCGAGTGGAAGAGTCTCCTCGACCTTTGAAAGCGCAAGAATCCGGCTATCAGGCAGCGCCTCGAGGGCCGCTCGTCCCGCAGCAAGGTGTGCAGCTCGGTCCCCCAGATTCGAGCCGAGCGCTATATAGGCGACGTCGCGTACCGGCGCTATCGAATCGCTGAGGGTGCGCGATGCGCCAGTCACTCGTGTTGACACGCGGGCAACCTACCGGCATCGTGCGCCAGTGTCAAACCTGTGCGTGGCATGGACAGCCTGACCGCCTATTACCTCGCGCGTGAGCTTCACGCCAGGTGGAATGGTCGGCGTGTAGCGGTCTTTCAGCTTCACCAGAAGCCCGCGGGCGTCACATTGGGAACGGTAGGGTCCGAGCCGGTTCACTTCGACCTGAGCCGGCAGGATGTCGTGGCGGAAGCGGCCGGCGCAGATTCCAAAGCTGGGCACCTCGACGGCTTCGTTGTACTCGGCGTACAGGCTCCCATCGACGATCGGCGGCTCATTTTGCGCCTGGAGAAAGCTGGAAAGTTCAGGGGATCAGCCGCTCGCCGCGCGACGCTTGAAATCAGCGCGATTCCGAGCGCCAAGGGTGCACTGCTCTCCGATGACGGTGGACACTCCCTGGCAAAAGTGGGCTCCATCGCGCCACCGCTCGGCGAGCCGCGACCGGAATTGCGTGACGAGCAGCTCGCAGCTGCAGCCGCAAGCGGCGATTCAGCAGTCCTGCTGCGTGGCCGGTGGTTAAGCCCTACGTTCGCGCGCTGGCTGCTCACCAATTCGGAGCAGATCGTGGAACGCTACCGCAACATCGCCGCCCTCCCGGATGCGCAACCCGCGTGGTGCGACGGCCAGCTTTATCCCTTCCCATTGTGCGAAGATGCCAAGTCCGCTGTCTCCCTCATCTATCCGAACGCATTTTTTGATTCGCCCATTCCGTTGGCTCCTGACGACAGAAAGCTCCGTGCGCTCGAGCGCATGCGGGGCGAGCTTTCGAAAGCGGATAATGTTCGCGCGCTGAGGGAAGCAGCCGACCGGCTCATGACGATACAGCATCACGACGTAGCGCCTGCCGAGATGATCTTGCCGAACGGCGAAACCGTATCTCTTTCACCGCGCCAGGGGGAATCGCCCAAAGCGCTCGCCGAGCGGCTATACGCGGAGGTTCGATCCAAGGAGCGCGCGATCGACAACCTCCCCGCGCGCATTCGCAAACTCGAAGAGGATGCAAATGCCTTCGCCAGCCAGCCTTCAACCAAGCTCAACGCAAAAATGGTACAGCGCGCACTGCCGTTCCGTACTTATCGGTCGAGCGGAGGGTTGGACATTTGGGTCGGGCGGGGCGCCAAATCCAACGACCAACTCACGTTTCGCGAATCGGCTCCAGACGATGTCTGGTT
>JACDCM010000458.1 GCA_013817545.1 Gemmatimonadaceae bacterium
TGCGGATGAGCAGCGGGAAAAACGGAAAGAATCCCATGCTCGAGGGTAACGTCGCGCTGAACGTGTATCCCGACCGTGCGATCTCAATGTACCAGAGCTCGGCATCGAATTGCAGCAAGACCGTTAGCATCGGACCCGGATGCCAGTAGAGCCCGCGACCAAATTCCAGCCGCGCGAGGTACATGAGACCGAAGATGATCAGGCGCGAAACGATGAACGTAACGACCACCCATTCCCATCCGCGGAGGAGGGGGGGCCACGGAAACGCCTTCCACGCGGCAGCGATTTTGTGAAAGATTTTCAAACGACCAGCGTACGATTCGAAGACGGGCTCTGTCGGGGGGCTACCGGCGACCGCTGCAGCCGAAAACTGCACGCTTTGGAACTTGCGGATGCGCTTTGGGTGGAATTAGTTCCGTCATTCTTCGGGGATCTCTCGTTGCTTTATATGAATTCGGCCAACCGCGCTAATCTTTCGCTCGCCATCGTATGCCCGATGGCCAACGAAGGCCAGAAAGCGGTCGATTTCGTCGATGCTGTCCTCGCGCAGTGCCGCGAGTTTCGCGAGAAAACGTTTCTTGTGGTCCTCGACCGCGCGAATAAGGACAACACGCTCGACCTAATGAACGAGCACACGAAGAGCACACCGGACCTGAAGGTGATCTGGGCCCCGGAAAATCGCGGACCCGTGGACGCGTACGTGCGCGGCTATCGCGAGGCCCTTGCCCTGAATCCAGACTGGATTCTCGAGATCGACGCGGGATTTAGCCACCAGCCCAAGGATATTCCAGTGTTGTTCAATAAAATGGAGCAAGGCTACGACTGCGTCTTCGGCAGCCGTTTCTGCCCGGGCGGCTCGATCAGCGACAGCTCCAGGAAGCGTTACTGGATCAGCTGGGGCGGTACGTTCCTCACAAATCTGCTCCTCGGCACGAAGCTGCACGATATGACGAGCGGCTTTCAGCTTTTCACCCGGGACGCATTACAGAAGATCGTCGATCGCGGCATCGAATCTCGTGGTCCATTCTTCCAGACGGAGATGAAAACTTATGCCCGCCGCATGAAGATTGCGGAGGCACCGATTCGGTATCGCGCTGCGAGCCACAATGTCGGTAACAAGCAAATCAAAGACGCCTTCAAAAATCTCTGGCGTCTATTCGGCATGCGCCTCGCCGGCCGCGTCTAGGGCCGCCTGTCACGATTCGCGGAGTAGCGGCGCGGATCCTCGTCGCCGCCCGCTAATACATCATGAACCAACCGAAAACCTGCATCGTTCTCACTACCATTAACGCCGGAGGAATCCTCGACGGTTATTGCAAGCAAGCAGAGGCGGAGGGAGTCAAGGACGGGCTCCAGATCATCGTCATCCCCGACCGCAAGACTCCGAAAGAGCTGTTTGCCAAATGCGATCAGGTTCGCTCGCAGGGTTTCAACATTCAATGTCCGACAGTCGAAGAGCAGGACGCCTATTTGAAGAAGTTCGGCGCGTTGGCGCAATTGGTCCCCTACAACTCGGACAATCGCCGGAACATCGGCTACCTGATGTCGCTCGAGACCGACTGCGAAGTCTTGCTCTCGATCGACGACGACAATTACGCGATCAGCGAAACGTATAAAGACATGGCGTCGGTTTGCAGCAAGGCGACGACTCTTCCGGCCGTCCACAGCAGCAACGGCTGGTTTAATTTCTGCGATATGCTTGAGATCGAGCCGGATTATCAGGTCTTTCCGCGCGGCTACCCTTACCACAAACGGACCGAGACCCCGACACTCACATATCCGGAAGAGACCGGGAAGGTGCGGATGAACGTCGGCCTCTGGGTCCACGAGCCGGACCTCGATGCGATTACCTGGCTGGCTGCCCCGGTTCGCGCGCGGTCGTTTAAGCCGTATCACGGCGACTCGATTCTCCTCGGGCAGGACACCTGGAGCCCGATCAACACGCAAAACACGGGGCTGCATCGCGATCTTACCGTCACATATTATTTCGTCCGCATGGGCTACCCGCTTGCGGGTCTCCCCATCGACCGCTACGGCGACATCTTTAGCGGGTATCTCTCGCAAGCCTGCGTGCGGCACATGGGCGACCGCATCCGTGTCGGCACGCCGGTGGCCGATCACAAGCGCAATGCCCATAATTACATGCGTGACCTGGCTGGAGAACTGGCCTGCATTATGGTGCTTGAGCCGATCCTGGAGTGGCTGCCGGAGGCGAAGCTGGAAGGCAGCAACTACGCCGACACCTACCTGTCGCTGGCGGATGCCATCGATCAGCAGGTGGTGCATTTTACCGGGCAAATCTGGAACGACGCGACGCGCGGCTATTTCCACCAAATGACCTACTGCATGCGCGAGTGGGTGAAAGCGTGTCGGCAGATTAGCTGAATCCCCCGCATTGCTCCGGCGCGATTTTCCTGCCAGTTTGTTCCTTGGGAGATGAAATTATGAAGAAGAACATCGTCATCACCGGGGCCGGTGGATTCATCGGTGGCCATCTCGTCAACGATCTGCGGCAACAGGGTAACACCGTCCGCGCCGTCGATATTAAGCCGCTGGAGGAGTGGTATCAGCGTTTTGAAGACGTCGAAAACCTTCAACTGGATCTCGATCTGCGTGAATCGTGCCACAAGGCCGTCGACGGTATGGAGATCGTCTATAACCTCGCCGCCAACATGGGGGGCATGGGGTTCATCGAACACAACAAAGCGCTTTGCATGCTCTCCGTGCTGATCAACACGCACATGTGCATCGCCGCGAACGACGCCGCTGTTGAGCGCTACTTCTTCGCGTCATCAGCCTGTGTCTACAACGCTGACAAGCAACGCGATCCCAACGTCGTCGCGTTGAAGGAAGAGGACGCGTATCCGGCGCTGGCCGAGGATGGCTACGGCTGGGAAAAGCTTTTCAGCGAAAGGATGTGCCGCCACTTCCGCGAAGATTATGGGCTCACGACGCGCGTCGCTCGCTTCCACAATGTCTACGGTCCGGAAGGCACTTACACCGGCGGGCGTGAGAAGGCACCCGCGGCAATCTGCCGCAAGGTTATTGAAGCGAAACTCTCAGCCACAAGTGAAATCGAGATCTGGGGCGACGGGCAGCAAACCCGCAGCTTCATGTATATCGACGATTGTGTGAAAGGGACGCAGATGATCATGGACAGTGATATTCTGGAGCCGATCAATCTCGGCAGCAGTGAGCTTGTGACGATCAATCAGCTCGTCGACATCGCGGAAGACGTAGCGGGCATCAAGCTGAAGCGCCGCTACGATCTCGGCGCGCCAAAAGGCGTCAACGGCCGGAAC
>JACDCM010000117.1 GCA_013817545.1 Gemmatimonadaceae bacterium
GGATCACGTATCGCGTTCTAATGCGCTTCCCTGACTTGCCCGATAAACACGCTCGCCAGAAGCGAGAAGATGAACGCCTGAAGGAATGCAACGAAAAGCTCCAGCATCATGATTGCCACCGCCATCAGCAACGGTGCCACCGCCGTGAACTTTGCGGGAAATTCGGCGCTCACAAATCCGAAAAACAGGCCGAGCAGGGCGAGCACCACGATGTGTCCCGCGGTCATGTTCGCGAAAAGGCGAATCGCCAGCGCGAATGGCTTGGTGAGCTTACCGATAATTTCCACTGGCGTCATGATCACAAAGAGCATGATCCGAAGTGGCAGCGACAGATCCTTATTCCAGTAGAAAATCGTGTTGAGATAGCCAACGCCTTGCGCCCTCATGCCCGCGGTCTCGACGACGATCAACGTTATTATCGCGAGCGTAGCCGTGACCGAGATGTTGCCGGTGGCAGTCGACCCGTAAGGGATTAGCCCCAGCAGATTGGCGAAAAGGATGAAGAAGAACAGGGTCAGCACGAAGGGGACAAATTTTTCCCCATGGTGACCAACATTCGGAAGAATCACCTCATTCCGGATGTACAGTACCGTAGACTCGATTCCCGCCGCGAATCCGTGCGGGACACCAGCCACGTGGTGATGCCGCTTGTGCGCGACAGCAGCCGTAATAAGGACTACAGATACCAGAAATGCTGCTACGAACAGCATGACAACATGCTTCGTCGGTGACATGTCGAGCGTCAGGGGCCCAACATGGACTGGCTCCCACACCGGAAGTTGAACTTCCTTGTAGAAGGGTGGAGCCCAGTACGGCACCTCCATATGATGCGCGTCCGTAATATGCGGAGTTATGTAATCCGGCTTCGCGGGCTGCGACGCGCCTGGTTCAGCGACTGACGGCCCCGCGTGCGACTCCTGAGCCGGCAGCGACATGAAGGCCGTCAGCAAGAGACAGGGAATCATTCCGGCGAATTTCATACGTTCAGCAACAGAGGTTCGGGCAGCATGGTTACGAAAAAAAATACAAAGAGGAAAAGAGGCGCCGTCGGAGGCATATCAAAAGCCTTCACAATCACAAGCGCGTACGCCCCGAGCGAGAGCATTCGTAACACGGCTCCGACCCCCCAACCCGCAATTACATTCGTCGTGGCCGACTTCTTCGCAATGACAAAGGTGAAGAGCTGAATCACCCACGCAACAACGGCAGTCACCCAGATTGCACGGGATTCACCCGGCGCATCGAAGTACAGGGCGAGCGCCCACGCTGCCGCGCTGATCAAACCGAGCGATATGACGGCGAAAAGAAGAAAGCCCTTCACTTGCTTCGCCTTGAAGAATCCCGGGAGTGCCTGGCGTCCTCCTCGCGTTTCTGCTCAGCCATCAAGCGGCGATACATGCTGTAAATTCCGCCCGTCATTCCGATAAATACACCGGCCACGGTGAGCCATCCAGTCCCCAGCTTCCGATCGAGCCATTGTCCGAGGAAGACGAACACAATGATGGTTCCAGCAAACTGAAAACCGGCTCCGGCCCAACCTCCCGCTGCGCCCCCGAACTTGAAGCGGCCTTCGCGGGCCGGATGCTGATCCCGACTGGGGTCTTCAGGCTCATTCATCGAAGTTCACAGGGGCAAAACTACTTGCTTGTGAAATTTTTCGCAAGCGATGTTCGAAACGCACCGAACATCTGCCGAAGGAGGAAAACTTTGCTTTCAAGTTGGTACGAAATCACCACTTACAAGTGACGCTGGGACTTGCCGCTCGTCTATGATACAGCGTATCTTGGCACTTCCGAAGATAGCTACCCCATCCTCGCCGTTCCCCGCCCAATGGTCATGACATCCCGTTTAGCCGCAGGCATTCTGTGCGCCGGAGCCATTGCTCTCGCCTGCGGACCTCGCACGCGGAGCGCTACGGCGACCGCTCCCCAGGTTACCACACCGGTGCCGCAGAACTCCCCAATCGAGCCAGCTCTCGCCACAACTCTGGATGTCAGCGTTTCCAGCGGTGTCACGCTGGCCCTTCACGTTACCAACAAATCTGACTCCAAGGTCGAGCTCCGATTTCCCAGCGGACAGACGCACGAGTTTCTGGTACTTGATGCGGGCGGTCGCGAGGTCTGGCGCTGGAGCTTCGACCGCATGTTCACACAGTCGTTGCAAACTCGGTTGCTGGATTCAGATGAGACGTTGACCGTCGAAGGTCGCTGGGATCCTGGCGCTCTAAGCGGCAAATTTACCGCCGTCGCGAAGTTGACGAGCACGACACATCAGGTCGAGAAGCGGGTAGAGTTTACGCTTCCCTAGGTCTGCATTGCGCGGCAGTCCGGAGAAGCGATGCGGCGGCCAGGTGAAGCAATGCGGCAGATGAAATCGCGCTGGACGCTGGCTCTCCGCTCACAACCGACGATCCGCGATCGAACCCGTCTAGCTCGAGGCTGCCAAATCGCCTGGTTCGTCTGCGCCGCTGCCGCATGCGGAGATGCCGGATTTCTGACGCCAGTGCTCCCCGCTGAAGCTGAAGCTGAGGCCCAGCTTCTGGAATCGATCGCGGACTCTGCGGAGCGGGGCGGGAGTCCCCGATTTTCAGTCGAGCTACGGCACCTTGCTCAAGTCGTGCGTCTGAGTCGAGGATTGAGCACGGTGTCGCTGAGCGTCGACGGTGTGACAACACAATTCCATGCGGCCACAGAGGTCTTCTTTACAGTCTTACCGACCTTTCCCGCGGAATCACTCGCGACCGGCGTGCACATGCACCTCTGGGAAAGGCCGAGTGCGAAGCATGTACTAACGCTGTTCATTCCCTCGCCAGGAATTTACGCCATAATCTCCCCTTTGTCGGCTCAAGTGCGTGCAGGCGCCACAGGCCAGTTGTTGAATCGGGGCGGCGAAGAGTGGCAAACCACTTCCGGCACAATCACAGGAGTGGTACTAGAGGTTTTTTCTCACTGCCAGATTCCGCAACCATCGCGAGACCACCCCGGCTTCGGTTGCCGGCAGGCTCTTTTCCGCTACGCGTTGGACGCTACCGTAACCGCTTCGGCGTTGAACCCAATTAGCCAGGCCGCCAATCGCAGGCTCATACTGAGCGCGAGCAGCGTTGAGGGTGTTTTGCTGCCGGCGGTTGCTGTACTCCCGTCGTCGTCAAGTCGATTGCAGTGAACTGGAGTTGGCTACCAACGTGACGAGGCATGCATCTTCCTCGACAAGTGTTCCGCCGATTAAGTTGCGGCGCAACTGAATCCGGAGAGACCTGTTTTGGCGAGCCAACCACACATCCGTCCGCACGACGATGAGCGCGACCTCGAGCTGCTCGACCGGCTCGCGCGCGCCCGCGTAGAGCTCGTTGCCCAGATAGGCCGGCGCATTGTGGGCCAACACGATATCGTGGAGAACGTGGTGGCGGCTCTGCTCGCGGGTGGTCACGTGCTGCTTGTGGGCGTGCCAGGGCTCGCCAAGACACTCCTCGTCCATACGGTGTCGCAGGCGCTCGATCTTTCCTTCTCGCGTATTCAGTTCACTCCCGATCTGATGCCGAGCGACATCACTGGCACCGAGCTGATGGAGGAGGATCACGCGACGGGAAAGCGGATATTCAAGTATGTCCGGGGACCGATTTTCGCCAACGTGGTGCTGTCCGATGAGATCAATCGCGCGCCGCCCAAGACGCAGGCGGCTCTACTGCAAGCGATGCAGGAGCACGAGGTGACCGCGGCCGGCAAGACGCACGCCCTCCCCGAGCCATTCTTCGTACTCGCGACGCAGAACCCTATCGAGCAGGAGGGCACCTATCCGCTTCCCGAGGCACAGCTGGATCGCTTCATGTTCGAGCTCCGGGTCGGCTACCCGACGCGTGAGGAGGAGGAGCGGGTCGTGACAACGACCACGAGTGACGTGACCGCGGAAGTGACTCCGGTGCTCGGCGCTCAAGACCTCATCGCGCTACAGCATTTGGTGCGCCGCCTGCCAGCCCCACCCACAATAGTCCGCTACGCCGTCAGGCTTGCACGCTCCACTCGGCCGGACGCCGCGGAAGCAACTCCGGATGTAAAGAAGTATGTGAGCTGGGGTGCCGGACCTCGGGCATCGCAGTATCTCATATTAGGTGCCAAGGCAAAGGCAGCCATGGACGGCAGGTCGGTGCCAGACCTGGATGATGTGCGCGCCGTTGCGCTCCCGGTTCTACGGCACCGCGTGCTCATGAATTTTCAGGGAGAAGCGGAAGGCATGACCGCGGAACGGCTGATTTCGTTGGCGGAGCAGTAGGGCGAGGCGGATTGCGGCGAATCGGTGGGTGCTGCGGTGGACGGGTTACGCCAGGTTCTTGCCTTGCACGCATCTTTGTAGCGGGGGGGGGCCGCGTCATTCGAATTTGCCGGCTGCTGCTCCGGGGGCTAATCGATAATGGCGTCCGCCTCTATCTCGACCAGCATCGCGGGATCTATTAGACGCGCGACCTCGACCATGCTGGTCGCTGGGCGAATGTCGCGAAAAAACTCCCCATGTGCGCGACCGTATTCTTCCCATCGCGCGATGTCCGTAACAAACATGCGCGTTCGGACGACGTTCGCCATTGTCGCACCTGCGCGCATGAGTGCTTGCTCTATGTTCCGCAAGGTTTGAATGGCTTGACCATACGCATCCCCCGGCGCGACGACGGCCCCGTTCTCATCGGTTGCAGTAGTGCCGGACACGAAGATGGCGCTTCCAACGCGCACAGCGCGCGAATAGCCAACGACTGGCTCCCACCGCGTCCCACTCGAAATGTTGGTTCTGTCCACTGATTTGGTGTTGAGGAGTAGCCAGTCACAGCGAAATAGCCGTAAGAACAAACCGATAGCTCGAGAAGGTTTGCGGACTGTGTAACGTGCGGAACTGGCTAAGGTAAGGAAGACCGGTGGCATCTGGATGGATTGCCACCCGAAGGACGGCGCCAGCGGTCGACGTAGCCGCCCAACGGTTACGATCCGCTAATATACGCCCGCCTGCCGCTGCATCCATCGTACGTACCCCACGATCGCCGACATTTGATGGTCGGCAACCTGGGGCTGTGGGGGCATGTCGCCAAAATTCCAATGATGCTGAACCACACCGTTTTTTCCCGCCAGGACAAACGCGGCATCGGCGTGATGGTTTGGCTCGTAGATGATGTGCACGAGTGGCGGGCCGATAGTCGTACCGCCGGCAAACTCCCCGTGACACGAGGCGCAATTCGCGTCGAATAGAGCTTTGCCGCCAGCGAACTCGACCGGGAGAGGAGATGGTGGCGGAAAGGCTGCTGCTGGCGCATCATCCGGGGGAGAACATGCGCTGAACGCACCCACTACAGCCCCGAGCGCGGCGACTCGTACGCCCCGAAGGAAGGATCGGTTTCCCGGCCACAAACAGGCGGAGGTATGCGTTTTCGGGGTATGTGGGGCGCCATTCAAACGCGAGTATTTTGTCACGTTGCCTCCGGTATGACGGAACGATGACGGAGATTGGTCTCTTATATGGCAGTGAAAGACCTTCGTCGCCAGCCGGAGCGGCAGATGATAAGACTGAGAGCGCTTGGACAATGTGTCATTGAGATAGGGGAGAACCGAATCGGGCCCGACGCAGAGATTCTGTTCGCGCTTCAGCTTTACCTCGCTATTGAGCGTGGCAAGCGCGTGGGGCGCGGCGCCATTGCATCGTTGTTCTGGCCCGCAACACCGGAAACGCGAGCAGCGCACTCCCTTCGGCAATCGGTTTACCGACTCAAGGCCCTGGGGGCGAGTGTGGAGTCGAATCGCTCGCACATTTGGGCTCCAAGAGAATGTGTGACCGCCGATCATTTCCCCATCCTGGACGCTACGGAGGGTGGCCGAGTAGTGGAGATCGCCGAGGAGACGTCCGGAACTTTCCTTCCGGGTTATGCTCCCACTTTCTCGGCTCCGTTCGCTGAGTGGATCGATCGTCAGCGAGACATTGTGGATTCAGCGATTCGCCGCGTTCTGGTTGGAGCCGTGGCTGCGAAAAAAAGCCGAGGCGAATGGTCGGCGGTGGAGGCAATCGCGGGGAGAATTCTCGCGATTGACCCATTGAACGAGGAAGCGACCCTGGCTAGCGCTCAGGCTATGGCACTGCACGGCGGTAAAGTTCAGGCATTGGCGATGCTTGACCGTTACCTCAAGGAAATTGGACCCGACGCCCGTGAGATTCGACTTCCAGCGAGCGTTCTTCGGCGGCGAATTGCGGATGCGCAACATATCGATCGCAGCCATCCTGTCACTGACCCTCCGTTCACGGGCCGCGCCGAGGAAGTGTCGGAGCTGCTACACGCACTCGAGCTCGCGCTTGGGGGTCAGGGGAGCGCGTGCGTGTTCTGGGGAGAGCCGGGCATGGGAAAGACGCGGCTCGCGCACGAGTTCACGCGGGTTGCCCAATTCGAGCGAGTGCAGATCGTTCGGATAGGAGCTCAGTCGAACGACGAGCGGCGCCCACTGTCGGCCTTCGTGGACGTTGTGCCGAAATTGCTCAATCTCCCTGGGGCAATCGGCTGCTCGCCCGATTCGATGCAGTATTTGCGGCGACTCATCGAGCATAACACGAAAGACACAATGCCGACGCCCGATACGCGCGAGGCAGCGTTCCTGTATGCGAGCATTCGTCGCTCGGTATTTGATCTCATCGACGCAGTTGCATCCGAGAAGTGTCTCATCCTCATTTTCGAAGACGTGCACTGGCTGGACGCGGCGTCGTGGGAAATAATTTCCGAAGCAATACCGTGGCTCGCGACCAGGAGGGCGCTGCTGGTCATGACGTCCCGGGTTCCGGACGCTGAGCGCAAGAAAGGCATTACGGAACTGCCGTCATTGCATCGCAGGCATCTACGCCCCTTGGGCGATACGGCGAGCCGGAAGCTACTCGACGGCTTACTGCAACTTCGCGGTGGTGCGGTGCGGGAGGATCTCGCCGAATGGTGCGCGGCAACCGGCGGAGGAAATCCGTACTATCTGAGTGAACTTGCGCTGCACGGACTGCGTGAGGGTGGAAGCGGCTCCCACGGTTACCGGCTTCCGGCATCGCTCGCCACGTTGATATCGGAGCGCATCTCGTTGCTTAGGCCGATCTCGTTGCGAGTGCTTCAGGCGTGCGCGGTGCTGGGCAAGAACTCAATGCTCGAACGGCTCGAGACAGTGCTACAGCAGCGTCGAATCGACCTGCTGGATGCATTCGAGGAGCTCGAAAATCACGGCTTGATCATCTCCGATGGTGCACGAGTTCAGAGCAAGCACGACCTTCTCTCTCAAGCAGCGCTTGCTCGTCTGACGGGGCTGTCGCTACGGCTACTCCACCATCATGCAGCGCTAGTGCTGGAGGACGATGTCGACAGGCCACAGTCGGTCGCGGCTCTCTGGGAGTGCGCGGAACACTGGCTTCAGGCGGGCGAAGTGGGTCGTGCCTTGCGTTTTCTCAGATCCTGCGCGCATCAGGCGGTGGAGATCGGATTGCCGACAGAGGCGGCGGAGCTTCTCGAGAAAGCGGTAGAGCTGACAGGAACGACCAAGGAGAGGATAGAGGTGTTGGGGGAGTTGGTATCGGCGTTACGAATTGGAGGGCAATGGCATCGTTTGCTAGCGGTACTTGATGACGTCTTGCAGCTTCACTTCTCGGAGAATTCTCAGTGCCAGAATATTCACGACGACAACGAACTTCTTGTGCTCGAAGCCAGTTACCGGACAAGTCAAGATCCGATGCAGATATTTATTCGTCTCAAGGCCTGCGTTGCTTCATCCTCCGCCTCATCCGAGCATCGAGTCCGTGCAGCACTCTGGGCAACGATGCTAGGCGATAACTTAGCACTGGCGGCGGACACGCACGAAGTTTATGACCAAATAGGACCCTACCTTGAAATGGCTGGTCTGGAAGCATTAGGCCATCAAGTTAAAATTATATACCACACCGTTTTCGGTGACTACGATGTCGCAGAGTGTTCAGCACGAGCATCGGTCCTGCTCGCGCGTCAAAGCAAGAATCCAGAAATGGTGGTTCGGAGCTTGTTTCATAGCTCAGTCGCGTTCCGTATGCTGGGATTCTCGTCAGACGCTATCATTCACGGCACTGAAGCTTATGAAATCGCGGAAAAACAGCATCTAGGAACGGCGGCCTGCTCGGTCGCGAACACCATGGCGTGGACTTACTTGTTGCGAGATGAATTAGTTCGAGCTAACGAGTGGGTCGATCGCGCGAATCATTGGTTACCTCTTCTCCAGGATCCTAGCGCCATCTATAACGTTCTGGCGACGAGGGCTCATCTAGCATTTAGCCGCGGCGACTATGCAGATGCCAGCTGGCTGCAGGAGAAGGCTAGGCAAGTAATGGGTAAAAGAATGCCTGCTCGCAGCGAGGCACACTTCCTTTCACTGGGCATCCAACTAAAACTTGCAAGCACTGGAGAAGCGCCAAGTAGTATAGAAGTTCAGCAGTTACTGAACCTTCATTATCAGACTAGGATCCTACCGGACCACGATACGATTATCGTTGGATTGTACGCGAGTTTGGATGCAGTTGGTCAGCCTGAAAAAGGCAGCATGTTAATTGCCGATTACGTGTCTCGGTATCGGCGGGAGCGCTCGCCGCTCACCTCTGCTTTGAAGCGCATTATGAAGTCAAACGTTTTTAACTCGGCGATTTCTCTCGAAGACGCACAATGGAGGAAAAATCCGGCAACAACGCTAAAGTCCGCTGACGAGACGAACTCCTAGCGGAGTGGGTACTCGCCTGACTTCAATCGGCACGATATCACTAGAGTCAGGAGCGAATAATAGGCTGAACATCGGACTTGATAGCAATTGATCACAAATCTGTGGATCAAATTGAGTTCCACGATATTTCAAGAGTTCCCCACGAACATCTCCTTCGCCAAGCGCCTTCCGATACGGTCGGTCGGTCGTCATCGCGTCTATAGTATCGGCGAACATGATAATGCGTGATTCAAGTGGGATCGCTTCGCCCACGACCCCATCAGGATATCCGCTCCCGTCCCAATTCTCATGATGATGCCGAACTGGGGCTACAAAATGCTTCAGATGCGAAACAGTCTCTACTAACTCGGCGCTCTTGATTGGGTGCGTCTGCATGATAGCCCACTCATCTGGGGTGAGTCTACCGGGCTTCCGCAGGATCGGTGCATAGATTTCGTGAATTTTTCCAACATCGTGCAACAGTGCTGCAACCCCGACACCATCTATCCTTCGCGAGCTCAAACCTAGTGCCCTTGCTATCACTTTAGAGTAACGTGCAACGCGCCGCGAGTGACCGGAGGTGTAAGGGTCGCGAGCTTCGATGGCCTTTACCATCAGTTGCAACAGCTCTTCGTTCAGACGCTCTAGTTGACGGTTTGTCTTGTAAAACTGTCGAGCCCCGAGAAGCGGTATGGCGAGGCCAGCTGCTCCAAGCGGTCCAGACTTCACGTAAAACCAGGCGAATAGAAACACTATCGGACCTGAGAGAACATCGTAGGCAATGGCGCCAAACGTATTTTGCTTCCAAATGCGCAGAATGTTACCGTGGTTTGTTGCTGCAATTGCTGCGCTTACGGCAAACGTGTTAACTGCAAAGAAAACTGAGAGCAGAGCCACAAACGGCAACAAGGTAACTAATGAACTATCAGCCAGTGACGAGTGACGTAATATCACAAGCGACTGGCCACCAAGCAGCCGATAGACCAGAATCGCTAACCCAATAGCGAGAGACATCTGAGCGACGTTGAACGTCACTTTAAGAGGTGTGCGTTTACTGATCAGTTCAGCAACGACGTTGGCAAGCGCAACACCCGCGATAGTCATCCAGCTTGGCGCAATTAGAGCGCAGGCCAAAAAGGGGATGAAGGCGGCCGAGCCACCGCCACCCTTTGGTAAAGAATGTTGCTGTAGTAGGGCAACGAACCCAAGTAAGCACAACCAAATTACAGCGTTGGCTGATCCGGGTTCAAACCCCGGGCGCAGCTCGTATAGAGCCTTAGCTATAACGAGGGCCGTTGCGGAGACGGCGAGCACATACCAGTGAATACGTTTCATGCAGATAGAAGAGCCCCCGTGCTCGGTCACCACCAGGACTGTGTCTCGGCCAATACAAACAAATTTGCTAAGAGCGTTATAAGCATCTTGCGTCACCTCCCTTCAGTCAAGTCATATCCGACACTGTCGAATATGCTTTCATCGGTTGGCTCCGCTCGTACTACTTTACTGACGCTCGCTCAGCTCCGCTCAATAGACCGATACACGGGGGATTTTGTTTTATTTAGGCATAAAAAAGGACAAATTAATTCTTGAAAATTAAGCCGGGTACTCTGTACGTCTTCAAGACCCCCCACCCCCTCACCGCATCCGCCCAATCCATCTGTTCGTTGCGTCCAACACCGCCAAAACGCTCGCGGTTTCCGTGCTGTCTCGCACCTCACAGCTACCAGTCAACATGACGTTCTCACGGCCGAGCCGGCCCGTGACGCCGACAAATACGAACTCTCGTTCGAATGCGTCTACCAGCTTCGCACCGTCGAGCGTCAGCGCATACTCTTCCGCCTGGGCGATCGCCATTAGAGTCGCGCGCGCGGCTAGCTCCACACGCGAACGATCGGTTTCGGGACCTTCCGACTCTCCGATGAAAGTGTCTTCTTCCTTTCGAAGGGTGACCCGGCAGGTTACACCCCTGGTTCGCGAGCGGCGCACTTCAACGTCCTCGAAGTAGATCCGCCTTTTGTCCCAG
>JACDCM010000459.1 GCA_013817545.1 Gemmatimonadaceae bacterium
CGACATGACGGCGATTGTTCTCCTGAAGGAGAAGATCAAAGACGTGCTGGAGACCTTGACAGAGCGCGAACGACAGGTGCTAGAGCAGCGCTTCGGGCTTGTTGATGGTTACAGCCGAACGCTCGAGGAGGTTGGCCGGCAGTTTAAAGTGACTCGGGAACGGATCCGGCAGATCGAGGCGAAGGCCCTGCGCAAGATGCGCCATCCCACTCGCATTCGGCAGCTCGAGGGTTTTCTCGACGCCGCCGAGGTTTAAAGCTTGCCCAACCGCGCCTGATCGCGCAACTTTCGCGGGGCGACTAGGTTGAATGACTAAATGAAACGCGAAGACGACCAGGAACTTTGGGATTTGCTGGGGAAAGCCCCGCAACCAGCCCCCTCGCCTTTCTTTTCCCGGAATGTGGTGCGGAAGGTCCGCGAGCAGGGCGACTGGCGGGATATCATCGCCCGCTGGTTCACTTCAGGGAAATTGATCCCGGCCACTGCGGTCGCACTGGCGGTCGGATTTGCGGCGATGTGGATCGAACCTCATGGAGGCGCACCGGAAACAGACAATCTGCCGGCGGTCGTGACCGTAATCGATCCTCAGGATTACGACGTGGTATTCGATCTTGATAACCTCCTCGCAGCCGAGGACGACAACGTATGGAACGACGACGTCGAAGCCTTGTCGCTCTAGCAACCGGCGCCGCCCTCTCCCTTGTTGCCACGAGCGGAGGGTTCGCGCAGGGTCCGGGTCAGCCTCCTGGTCAGGGTCCAGGAGGTATTAAGCCGGGGAGCGGGTTTCGTCCGCAAGTGCGCCCGACACGCCGGCCACAGCAGTTCCAAAGCCCTCTCCAAGCGCAGGAGCGCTGGCGTCAAATGTCGCAAGAAGATCGGCTACGGTTTAGATCCAACGCAGAGCGCTGGCTTCAGTTGCCCCCGGAGCAACGCAACGCGCTGCGCGATCTGGAAGACAGGCGTCGGCAGCGAATCCAGCGTGAATCCGAGGAAGTGTTGCAAAAATCTGGCCTGCAACTCGAAGCCGAAAGGCGCGAAGCGTGGGAGCGTCAGTACCTCGAGGAGCGCAGAAGAATCGAACGCGCGCTGCGCCAGGAACTCGAAGAGAAACGCCAGCGCGAATTAGCTCCAATGGTGGAGCGGTTGAAGAAGGAATTCGGCCAGGGACAGCGGTCCGGAAGCACAAGCGCCGCGACGGCTTCGCCATCACCGAAAAAGTAAGGAAGCGCTTTTCTCCGGGTGATTTTCGCCTCGGATGCTTCAGTTCCAGCAAGCCGTCGAGACAGTCCGGGCGTCCTTAAAAGAAAGAGCTGGCTTGGACTAATGCAAGCCAGCTCATTTGATTTCGAATGATCGAGGAATTTACCGCCAGCCTCGATGCCGTTCCCTGCAGTAGAGCCGGCGGCCGTGGTACTGATGGTAGTGTGGCCGCACGATGACACCCACGTAAGAGGGCTGATAGTAACCGTAGGGCGAGTAGCCGTACGACGAATAGTAGACCGGTCGGGAGTATCCGTAACCCCCGTACCCGTAGCCTCTATATCCGTAACCACCGTATCCATACCCCCCGTATCCATATCCGCCGTAGCCGATTGGAACCCCGATTCCGATTCCAACCGACAAACCGGCCTCCGCGCGAGGCGTTGCGGCAAATCCGAAGCCACCGACGATCACCGCGATCAAGAGAAGTTTTTTCCAATTCATATATTTCACCTCCTGTCTGTTAACTTGCTGATTGAACACAAATTGAGACGAAGAGTTTCAACTTATTGTTCGGAAGAAGCATGCTCGTATGTAGCCTTCGCGTTAATGAAGATATCACGACCGATCTGCTCATAAGATACATTGGAGAGAGGCAGGCCTCCTTTCGTCGATGTCGCTCCCATCCCGGAAAACGCCACGACTGGACCTCCGCTAAGAATGGGACTGAGATAAATATGCACTCGATCAATGAGGCGTTGATCCAGGGCCTGGCTTAGGACATCGCCACCCCCTTCCATGAGGACGCTGGTAATCTCCTTCTGGCCTAACGAGGCCAGCACGTTCTCCAGCGGTTCGTTGTGAAAGACGAGAGTTCGTTCGGCAAAGGAATCGGTGAAAACACGCGCGCCCGCGGGTAATCTACCCGAGCGGGACACGATCACGCGCCATGGTTGTCGCGCTCCAGGAACTTCGCGCACCGTGAGTCTTGGATTGTCCGCGCGCAATGTCTCTGCGCCGATCAGAATCGCATCGACTTGCGCGCGGAGCCGGTTCGCGTGGCGCCGAGCGCCCAGGCTCGTAATCCAACGCCTTTCGTTAGGCCGAAGTGTTAAGCGGCCATCCAGTGTCATCCCACATTTTGCGACCACGAAGGGCGTTTTCGTTTGAATCCACTTGTTGAAGGCTTCATTCAATCCGGAGCATTCTTCAGCGAGAACACCGCTGCGCACACGGACGCCTGCCGCACGGAGTAGCTCGATCCCGCGGCCTTGGTGACGGGGATTGGGATCCACTGCGCCGATCACCAGATTCCGGACGCCGGCACGCAAAATGGCTTCGGTGCAAGGCAGAGTGCGGCCTGCGGTCGAACATGGCTCAAGTGTCACATAAAGAGTGTTCTCGCTTTGCAGGGCCAAGCCGTACGACCGAAGGCATTCGATCTCCGCATGGGGAGCTCCGGCCTCGCGATGGTACGCAGTCGCGGCGACTCTTCCGTCAACTACCAAGACAGCCCCCACGGAAGGATTGGGGCTAGTGAAGCCCAGTCCCTTTCGCGCCTCATTGATTGCGACGCGCATGAACTCTTCGTCTGCCGCGTCAGGCGCCATGTGAAGAAATTTAGGAGCTAGAGAACTCTTCCACCAGCTCCTAATCTCGGCTGGTGTTTTGCCCAGCGATCACGGGAGCAAAATGTCGCTGGCTTGTCTTTTCCCAATGAAGCGCTAGTGCCATAGTGTCCCAATCTACGAACGAGGCCAAAGCGCACTACATGGAGTAAGCTACTGAAGATCAGCATAATACGTCAGATCAGGTGCGCGAAAACGATGCTGGCATCTGGATAGCTATTTAAGACGCGACTCTTAACCAGAAAGATACAGCATGAGTTTAATGCGTTATCAGACTCCAGATCTGTCAATGTGGCGATCATTCGACCGCTGGACGAATCTCAGGGATGAAATCAACAGCTTCTTCGAAGGCCCCTCTTGGGCCACTCCAATGAGCCAGGCGCAGCTATTCAATGGTTGGACGCCAGCGCTCGATCTTTACCAGACGAATGACGATGTCGTGGCGGTGGTCGAGTTGCCCGGCATGCGGA
>JACDCM010000460.1 GCA_013817545.1 Gemmatimonadaceae bacterium
CATGCCGCCACTCGCGCGGCTGTTGCGCGAGCGCGCGGAGGACCGCGACGGTCTGAACCGATGGACGACGGGTTCTTGGCATCGTCATTAACTCTATCTAGATAGAGTTAATGACGCAAGGGGATGTCACGGCGTAGGTCGTAGCGCCTTTACTAGAGACCTACTTCTTACGTCGTCGCACGAAAATGAAGGCGACTGCCACGATTATCACTGGAAGAAGCACCGACCCGACTAATCCACCTCTCATGAAGCTGCTCCTGTGAATGATATTCTTCCTGAATCTCAGTTGCTCAGGGAGTTCCTCATTCAACCCCAATGTACCGTGCCTATTACGGATAGCGAATTGTTTGATCGCAGGCACTTCATCGGGCGTGCAGCGACTTCGGGCGCCGAAGGATCAATTCGCTGGAATATTCCGTTCGCCGGAACAACGCTGGGCGGGCGTCTCGTGCAGACCGCCGGCTACGCGTCCAATTCGAGCTCATCTGCAGCGGCACGCAGGGCAGCCGCACGCACGCGATGCCTCGTTCCCTCAATGGTGTCGCCGGCGCAATCGCACGCATCCGCCTCAAGCTCAACGAGGTTTGCCCAGAGTTGCGCGCGACTCCTGCTTCCCACGAGTCGTACCGCAGTCTCGGCGTCCAGGCGAGTAAGCAAGGCAGCCTGCACACCAAGCAACCGCTGAGTGCTGCTGTGCACTTCCTGGCGAACATGAGGGCTTGCATCGGCGGACGCCATCAGCATTTCTCGCAGCCGTTGAATGGACTCAGCCGCCTGACGGATGATTCTGAGCAGATAGTCTTCCCGCCCTGCGGTACGCTTTAGCATCGATAGAAATCTACCGCGAGTGCGACGTCACCCGTGTGCCGACGCCTGGGATCGATTTCATCCGGGTCCGGGCGAGAGCATTCAACGATTGCGCGCGCAACGCGCTTTCATGGAGGCCTGACGAATGTGCGGAGCGCGAGCGTCAGGAAGGAGATGATGTGCAACTCATGCCCGGAGGCCTCGCCAAAGGTCTGGCTCGCGCGGGCCCCGTCCGGTGATACAGCCGGCCTGCCTTCATCACCGCCCATATCGTTTGAGTATTACGTATGTCACTGGCCGGATTCCCGCACAGCACCAGTAAATCAGCGACTTTCCCCACCGAGACTCTGCCGATCGAATCGGAGACTCCCAGCGCAATGGCTCCATTCAGAGTCGAAGCTCGCAGTGCCTGGAGAGGAGTCAGACCAGCGCTGTCAACGAGCATTTGCAACTCCGCGTGCAGATTCGCGGTTGAGCCACCGATGGCGTCAGTGCCTGCGACGATCGGTATTCCGGCTTTCGCCGCGCGCTTCGTCATCGCCGCCGCGAAGTGAAAGGTCCCGTACACTCGCTCCACGCTAGCTCGTGAAGTATCCGCGGGCGCCTGCCGCGGCAGCATTATGGAAAGCGTCGGATCGAGCAGGGTTCCCCGCCGGAGCATACTACCCAGGATACGCGAGAATCGTGCGTCATCCGCCCGGATTGCGCGGATTTCCCCCGCACGGATCGAACGACCAATAGAATCGACGCCGAGTGCGGCGACACTGACCACTTCCGGGCGGAACTGGTCCGCATGCGACACCACGTCGACGCCCGCGAGAATGACATCGCTCGGCCGGCCTGGATCGACCCAGAAGTGGCTCCAGACCTTCATTCCGCGCCGGTGGGCTTCTGCAGTGAGAGCCCGCAGAAGTGAAGGTTGTATGCCGTTGTATACCTTGATCGATGTCGCCCCCGCACTCCTGGCTGCGTCGACCACACCGCGCACGTCGGACGTTGTGTCGACTCTGCGAACGAGTGGCGATTCGCCCAGAACGAGCCCACCCGATGCATTCTGTCCGAATTCGCCCTCGAACCATCGGCCGGGGCCAGCAACGACAGCGGAGTAATAGATACGCGGCAACTGCGCAGTATCGCGCGACGCCAGCTCAGCGAGCGGGCGAACAATACGCATGCTGCCGCCCATGTCCCTCACAGCTGTAACGCCATCCATGAAGACATTGTGCAGAATGCTCCGCATTACGCCACTGTCGCGCGCCTGCGTGCCCAGGTGTACATGAGAGTCAATCAATCCGGGCAGCAGGAACTTGCCGGTAAGATCGACAATCGTTGCGCCACGCGGGATCTGCCCGCTTCCACTTCTGAAGATGGCCATGATCTTTCTTCCATCTACCAGAACCGTCATTCCCATCTGCGGCTGACTGCCGGTGCCATCGATAAGCGTGACGTTCGAGAGCGCCGTAACCGGCTCCGGGGCCGCCGCTTGGCAATCAACCCTTTTGGCAGAGCCGACTGCGAACGGGATGGCCGCGATGATCCAAATCCGCTTCTTCCACGTCGAGTTCGGCAAACTCCCTCGCGATGTTGGTTACTGATACGACGCTTGGCGGCGTATGGGGGTTTAAATGCGGCGCGTGTCGAACGACATGCGTAGGTCCGGTTGCCTATGACTCGTTACCACTGAACTTCAGCCGCGCGCTTACGGTTTGGGCGGATTCTTCACGAACGCCACCACCTCGGGACCCCATATGTTGCCGCCGAAGTATCCGAAGCTGTGACCCTCTGGCGTTGTGGTGCCGAAGGACGGAAAGATCCTCAGCACGTTTGGCTTCTGCGCCTTGGTCATCGCCGCCGAGAGCACTCGGCTGGGCGTAGTGTCGTAGTCGTTCTCCGCTTGGCCGAAGAAGATCGGGATGCGCGAGTGCACCACTGCTTCGGTCATCGCGGCCTGGAGCTGCGGCGCGCCCGCCCAAGTCTGCGCGGCTCCAGCGAAGTTGATTGCGGCAAAGAGACCGTCCAGGCGCGCGCTTGCGAACACCGTCACGATCCCGCCGAACGAGTTCCCCGCGATCACCACACGGTCGCGCTGGACGTACGGCTTCGTCTTGATGAACGTGAGTGCCGCGCGCACGTCGGAGAGCTGCGGCCCGTTCATCAGCTCCACAAGGAGCTGGCCGCGCGCCTCGGCGCCCTTCAGCCTCTCGATCGCGTCGAGTGAGTCCAGGATGTACAGCCCAGTTGCGCTCGAGAGCCACTGACCGCGCCGCGAAGGGGCGAAAAACACAAACCCGCTGCCGGCGTAGGCCGGACCTACGGCCTCGACCTCCCTGGTGTACGACTTTCCGCTGCCGTGATTGAACAGGATTGTTGGAAATGGACCGGCCCCCACGGGGCGGTAGATGATCCCGCGGAGCGTGAGCGCACCGCTCGTAAAGGAGACGGTGTCGGGGCCGCGGATCGGCGCCGGCTGGGCGGACGCGGCTGGCG
>JACDCM010000461.1 GCA_013817545.1 Gemmatimonadaceae bacterium
TCAGGTAGTAATGCTCGCCATCGAAGCTCAGGTATGAGCCCGTGAAATCGGGACAGGCAAATAGCTTCGTGAACCCCTCCTGCTCGCTGTAACGATACACGTAGCGATCATCATTCAGCCCTTTACCGATCGTGAACCGCCACCCGTCATCAGTGAGCACGCCCGCCCAGACCACTCCCGGCGGGTCGATCTCCTCGACGGGGTTTAAAGTCTCACCGTCGAGTTTGTGAAGCGTTCCGAGATCGCGGGAGCTCAACCAAAACCGCGCGCCATCCCACGCCAACGCCTGCGGCGTCACTACCGGCGACGAGTGTCGCTCGACATCGTTGAGTTCATTCATCCTCGCATGCTTACAATCGCTCGGATCCCGTCGCAACACACTCAAACGCTTGCGCAACGCATCGTGTTTCTCTGCGACATCAAGACGGGTAAGCTCTTATCCGTCTTCTTCTGACGACGATGAAATCTCTTACCGAACATCTCTGGTTTGAAGTGCCGGGCCGGCGCGGATTCATCAACATCACGCCGAAGATCGAGGAACTGGTTACCCGGAGCGGTGTGCAGGAAGGTCTTTGCCTGGTCAACGCGATGCACATCACCGCCTCGGTCTTCATCAACGACGACGAGGCGGGCCTGCATCATGACTATGAGGTTTGGCTGGAGAAACTGGCGCCGCACGCGCCCACCTCTGCCTACCGCCACAACCGCACCGGCGAAGACAACGCCGACGCGCATCTCAAGCGTCAGATCATGGGTCGCGAAGTCGTAGTCGCGATCACGAGCGGCAAACTCGATCTCGGCCCGTGGGAACAAATTTTCTACGGCGAGTTCGACGGCCGCCGCAGAAAACGGGCGCTGGTGAAGATCATCGGCGACTAGGCTCTGCGTTAACCACAGAGCAGGAGGTCGTAGAGGGACTTGAAATTTGGCGCGTTACTCCCAGGAGAGGCCTTCCGTCATCATCTTTACCTCACTGCCTCCGTCCGCCGGCTTGACGAAGATGGTCAGTGTCGCTTCACCGCGCTTCCGCTTCAGGATCGAGGACTGCGGATTGACCATGTCGCGGCCTTCGTTCGTCCAGCCCTGCGCCTTCAGTTTGGCAGCGAGTTCCGTGCAGACGCTCTTCACGTCCGCTTTGGTTTTGAACACAAGCTGTTCCACGAGTGCCTTGTATTCCACGTCTGTCGCATCTTTCGTGAGAGCAAGATCCTTGGCTTTGAATCCTGCACCCGCCGATTGCCTCGCCGGTTTCGCGCCGGACCCGTTGGCCGAAGGCTCGGTGTCATCAGCATCGTCATCGTAATCATCTGGGTCGCTGGTGGCGGGCTTCGTTTCCTGGGCCGGCTTCTTTGATTCGGCGACCTGAAACTCTTTCGGGATCTCACCGAGCGGGGCGACAAACTTGATCTTCACCTCCCACTTCTCGCCGAACGTATCCACCTCACCGTTCGTGGTGAGTTCACCTTCGACCCTGCCATCGGCATAGGTAAAATCAGTCGCTTCGATCGAGCCGATGGAGCTGAAGCCCTGCTTTTGGTGTGCGCTGTGCACCACCTGGCAGCCGTAGATGCCGCCATCCTCGTGGATCGAGATGATCAGCGCGCTGCCGAACTTGCCGAACAGCGCGCCGGTGTCGGGCTTCTTCTCCTTGGAATGATCTTTCTCCGTGAAGACCAGCGCCATCCCGGTCTTGTCACTAAACGGCTCGCGCCAATGCGCCGACACGTAAGCGAGCTTCGCCTCTTTGCCGTTGCCCTTGAAAACACCGGTGACAGAGGGCGTCACATTGGCCGCCGGTCCTCCCTTCCTGACGGTCGACGTCGGCAGCGAATCGCCCGCTTTAAGCAATGCGGTGTCGAACCGCACATCGAAGCTGGTGGGAAACATGCCCTGGGCATCGTTCGCCACGGTGGCTTTGCCATTCACGCGGCCGTCCTGCAGTTTGAGTTCTCCCGTTGCCGTGCCGCTCCGCCGACCAATCGAGGTGCCTCCCGCGGCGGCGCTCCAGTGCTTGATTTCACCCGTCTGCTTGAAAACCAGCCGCAGGAAGGGACGCCGGAAATTGGGATCGCCCCCCTCCTTTTCCGCTGCTCTCGCCTCCTTGAGCTGCTCGGCCGACACCGCCTGATTACTCAGGACAACCTCGATTGCTTCCTCGTTATCGATGGTTGTCTCATATGCCAGCGCATGCTTCAGAGTGTAGGTCTTCTCATCCAACGTCAGCGTCCCCTCCGCCGGCTTCGTTGCTCCCTCCTGCGCAAACAGCGCAGCCGCGCCCATCGTACTTACCGCCATCAGGAGAGAGATGAATCTTGTGGTCATAATAGGCATTCCTCGCATTGAGATTGGAACTGCTAAAGTCGACATCTCAGCAGACAACCGAGGAAGTGCCAAGCGTCCAGCTCCTTACAGCCGTGCGCTCGTCTTACGGAGCACTGACAAAAAACGACCGGAAAGCGGCCACAACACCCACGAGAACCGGAAGGAGCACGAAGAAGAACAGCAGCACCGCCACGATGAAGTGCCGCTCTACGAGTGTGAGCAATCGGTTACTAAATGTCGGCCGCGCACGTTGCTCGGCCGCGATTCGGGAGCACTCCGCTGCGACCGCGGTGAAATGACCAGCCACGAGGGCCGCATCCGCGCGCATCCGACTCGGCACCGGGACGGGGAAAATGGCGTGCGGCCTTTCGTCCGGCTCAGGAAGGAACTCGAGCCAGTGCTCGCGCAGCGTTACCTGCATCCCGATCCATAAGCGCATGTCAAAGGCGTCCCGCCCTACGAAAAGCGCATCCTCCCGCACCGCGACCGTCACACCAGCAGGCGGGAATTCCTTTGGGAACGAGACGCCGAGCGACGCGCCACCAGGCTGCTCAGCGTAATGCTGTATCGCGCGGATGAACTCGCGCCACGTCGATTCATCAACCGACCATTCCGCCAGGAGCTTCTCGTCGCGCGTTCGCTTTGGCCTGAACATTCCCGCCGATTTGTATCCGAACCAATCTTCGTAATCTGCCTCTATCTGCGGAGGCGAACGTTATTCGGTGCTCAGCTCTTCAGTGGCATTTGAAGCCGGCGAGTCCTTCTGGCGACTGCTTCGGGTTCAACCGGGTAGATGAGCGACATGTCGGCCTCGGCGAGTTCGACGGCCGCCGCACGGACGCGCACTGGTGAAAGTTGTTGGCCAGTCACGATGAAGAATTGGGGCGTATCACTGCTCCCGCCGCTCGAGCGGGACGTTCCAACTTTGCAGGCGGCCGTCCTGCAGACCGAGCGCAACAATGTGCTC
>JACDCM010000462.1 GCA_013817545.1 Gemmatimonadaceae bacterium
TTGAAGCGGTTACAGCCAGTCAGGGCTTTCCGTCTCGGTTGGATCGAAGATATGGCTGGGCCATCTCAAAGCGCCCGCGCACTTCGCAAGGTCGAAGACTTCGTCCTGCCAGTATCCGATGTTCGTGTCGAGGAAGGGCAGTTGTTACCGTGAGTCCAGCCTTTGCTCTCGAAGCGTGACATCGGGTAATTGTCCTTGAGCGGTCGGACGTCGAACGGTAATCGCCAAATAGAAATATCTCTTTCCTCTGCTCGGTCTCCTGAGCACGCTCGGCGCGAGTCATGAACAACCGCCCTTCCGATCTCCTAACCCTCATCTCCGAAGCCCGCCGGCTCGTGCCGGACGACCGCCACATCTGGTGCAGCGCATCCGAAACTTTCGAATCCCGTATCATGCAGCGACGGGGAGTACTCCTCGGCGGCGCGCTTTCCCCGCATTTCCTACGTGACTCGACCGCAATGTCGTGGGATATCCCGTGGGCCGTGCGGCTCCGGCACTGCCGTGTGGTGGTGTGCGATAAAGCCGCGCAGGAACCGCTCGCCGCGTGGCTGCCGCTCATGGAAAGCGTAGCCGGAGCCGGCGAGGCTCTGCTCGTTGTCACGGAAACCATCGGCTCCGAACTCCTCAGCACTTTCGTCGTCAACGCTTTCAAGGGCACTCTCCCTGTGTGCGTCGTGCATCCAGCCCGGGACCGCTCCGGCAGTCCCGCACCCGGCACGCAGTTCGCCACCCCGCCGACAGGCCCCGATCGGCTTCTGCGCGTCGACGAGGTGTGGATTCGCCGCACTGCCACAGCTTGTTTTCCCGATGCGGGTGATCCTTTGTCGTCGGCCGCCGCTCTCCAAAACCTCGCCATCATCGAAACCGGGGGCGAGAACCACGAGGACCAGTACGCCCGGCTTCGCTTTCTGATGCGGGAACTACAGCAGTCCGACGGCAGGTAAGACGAACTAACTAGCGGAGAGACCGTGGGGCCTTGTGTGATGAAGATCATATTTAGCCGGAAGGGCGTTGACTCACAAGCTGGCGAACTTTCAAACGCAATCATTGACGAAGAACTCATACCCATCCCGATTCCTGCTAAAAAGAAGACCGGTCGAAAACGCGATATCGCGACTTCACTGTCGGCAATGGTTAAGCTGACCTCGCTCGTTGAGGATCTCAGTCCTCAAAAAAACAATTACGACCGCAGGCGCGGCGACGAACTGGTTCATCTCGATCCCGACCTTCCTCGTGACTCCTTGGGGGAGAAGGGTAGGATCAAGGCGAGTTTCCGGCGGTTGCAAGACGAATTTCAATTCTGAAACCGCTTCTACCTAGTTACTGTTGTCACGCGACGGGACAGTCTCTCGCGAGGTTTGGAGCCGGGCCAAATGCGCGGCATAGGTGGCGACAATCCAGCCTAAAACGCTGCCGGCAATCACGTCGCTGACAAAATGATAGTTCATCGCTACAAGGCTCACGAGCATTGCAGTAGACAAGACCACGCCGGTGACTCGACTGCGGGGCACCGCAATGAACCACACGGTGGCGAAGCTCAAGATCCTGGCGGCGTGGCCCGACGGAAAGCTGCCGATGTCGCCGCCCCGCTGAAAGGGATGGAAACCATAGGTGCTGTTGCCAATGAGTGATGGATTGTTATGAAACCAGGTCTCCGGCCAATAGCGGCCACAAACATCCCCCAGTGAGATACGGAAACCATCGGCCACAATCAAGCTGACGCACGCGACCAGCAGCACTTGTTGCCAGTGGACGAATGGTCCCCACGCGCGTCGGACTAGAAGCACCATTAAAACCAGTGGCGACCAGGTCTGCAATTGCGGCGGCGGGTAAGTAAGCCAGCGGAAACCCGGGAGTTCGTTGATGTGGTGGCGATGGACCAAGAAGGCCACGGGTCGGTCAATCCAAAAGTAACAGACGAGCACCGCGACGATACATAAAGCTACTGCGATCGCGGTCCGGCGCAGCAATTTGCGGTATTCGGGCATCGGCCGGGCTACGACGCAACTTAAAAGCGGCAGGCGTGAATCGCACACCAGCCGCGCCATGCCTCAAAGGCACTGAATAATCCAATTAGGATGAAGACTGCCGCGAGCAATCCTGCTTCGGGGATAAGACACGCACCGGCAACGAGGAAAATCGCCGCGACGCCACCACGCGCCGAGCGGCCTTTGTTCTCAATGTTCGGCTTCATGTAGGAACGAGATCGAGCGCCTTGCGTTCAGTGAACTCGGTGATCAACGTTATCGCTGAAAATCATGAGGCGAATGAAAGCGAGAGACGGCGAGATAGCTGTTTGTCGCAAAAGCCTTCGGTGAGGGAGGGATTCGAACCCTCGGTAGCCTTTTGGACTACGGCGCTTTAGCAAAGCGCTGCTTTCGACCACTCAGCCACCTCACCAATTCGGCAGGTTGCGAGAATATGGGGTCGGGCGATGCTCGTCAACGATGGGCCGACGGAGTAATCAGATGCAAAAATGAGAGCCGGCGCCGCAATTCTTTCGTTCGCGAAAACCAGGTGGATGCGCGTGTTCAGCCGAAGAACGCAAGAGCGCCTGTGATCTCTGTCGACGAGGCGCTCGCCAGAATTGTGGCAAACGTTCGGCGGCTGCCTCCACGCGAGGTCGCTCTTTTGGATGCCGTCGACCGGTTCGCGGCGCGCGATGTTTCGGCGGGATTGTCACTGCCGCCGTTCGACAATTCCTCGGTGGACGGATACGCGGTCATGGCCGCGTCCTGCGCAATAGGAACTCGGTTGAAGGTGGTCGGCGAGCAAGCGGCAGGCCCTGATCGGAGCCTGTCGATTCAACCCGGAGAAGCCCTCCGGATTCTCACGGGCGCGCCACTGCCCGCTGGTGCGGATGCGGTGATCATGCAGGAGGAGACGGAGCGCGAGGGCAACGAGGTTCTGCTGAAAGCGGAGGTTCGACCCGGCGAATTCGTCCGGCAACGCGGAGGCGACGTCACTGAAGGGCAGAAGTTGCTTGCGGCTGGCGAGCGGGTCCGGACGCAGACGGTTGCGCTCCTGGCGGCGCAAGGAATGTCGTCACTGCAGGTAGGGGGCGAGGTCCAGGCGACTGTCGTTTCCACCGGCGATGAACTCGTCGCGCCCGGGTCTCCTCTTCGAGCGGGCCAGATCTACGAGTCGAATTCAATCCTCCTTCAAGCAATGCTGACGAAGTGCGGCGTGGACGTTGTCTCTGTGACGCACTGCCAGGATCGAGCCGAGGAAATCGAGGCTGCCTTACGTGCAGGAGCGCGTTGCGATGTGATGGTCATCACAGGCGGT
>JACDCM010000463.1 GCA_013817545.1 Gemmatimonadaceae bacterium
TTGGTCTCAGGCGACAGAGATAAGATAGGAATTCATGTCTCTTTGATCTTTGCGGCCAACAAGCGGTCCGCTGTAGCGATTCGCGCCAGCAGTCCATCAGCAGGGAGCATTCAACTATGAATTGCCAAATGCCTATTGCGCTATTTCATGCGCTCGCCCTTATCGCTCTCGCGGGCTGCGCCGCGCCGGTGCGAAAGCCCTCCGTCGTGGGGAGCGGGGCCGCGACCAGTGAGCCGATTGCGTCGGCTCCGGCCGGCGTTCTGGACCAGCGGGCACCGGGCTGCAACGTGGTGCGTGGCTGGCCGTCCCTGCCCGAGGGAGAGATCCTCGGCCAGGCCACTGGCGTGGGCGTCGACTCCCGGGGCGCAGTGATCGTTTTCCATAGGGCGGGCCGCATGTGGATCGAACCTTTCCCAAAAGATTCCATCGCCGCACCAACCGTGTGGGTCCTCGACGGAGTCACTGGTCGGCTCCTGCGGACGTGGGGGGCCGGAGTCTTTATCATGCCGCACGGACTCAGCGTCGATAGTGAGGACAACGTGTGGCTCACCGACGTCGGCCGGCAGCAGGTTTTCAAGTTCACGTCTGACGGCCGGCTTCTTCTGACCCTTGGCGAGCGAGCGGTAGCGGGCGCGGACAGCACCCACTTCAATCGACCGACGGACGTCGCAGTCCGGCCGGACGGCGGCTTCTATGTGAGCGATGGATACGAGAACACTCGCGTGATGCGCTTCGACGCGCGTGGGCGGTTTCTCCGACAATGGGGATCGCGCGGGAGCGGGCCGGGCCAATTGGACCTGCCCCACGGAATAGCGCTCGACTCAATGGGTCGCGTCTACGTAGCGGACCGGAGCAACGCTCGAGTGCAGGTCTTCGACAGCACAGGCCGGTTTGTAGCTGACTGGCACGGCCCGCTGCTCGGCCGCCCATACGGAGTCGCGGTCGGGCCCGACGGCAGCGTGTTTACGGTTGACGGTGGAGATCAGCCGGAGCGCCCGCCGGACCGCGCGGCGGCGACGCACCTCAAGGCGGACGGTGCTGTGATCCAGCGCTTCGGCCGCTTTGGAAATTACGACGGGCAGTTCTGGCGCGCGCACGACGTTGCGGTCGCGGCGGACGGAGCGGTCTATGTGGTGGACGTGTTGGGGCAGCGGGTGCAGAAGTTCCTCTGCAGACCATAAAGAGCAAGCCTGCGGATCGTGGGCGCCTGCCGTCAGTTTCTTTGCGGTCAGGATTGCCAGACAACGCTGAGCCGGCGTGGCTCGACTTCCGAACAGGTTGTTAGTACCTTCGCGCAAATGATTGAGCGGTCTCCTTGATGCGCCGAGCTGTGCGAGTCCTCCGGAGCATTGCGATTGGGTTGGTCGCCGTCGTACTCGTTGTGGTGGTAGCGGTGTACGCGCTCTCCGAACTCATTCTCCGGCGAACGTACGCCATCGCCGCGCATGCCATCGTCGCTCCCCGGGACTCGCTGTCCATAGCGGAGGGAGAGCGTCTGGCGCGCCTGCGCGGATGCACGGGCTGCCACGGCGCGCAAGGTGAAGGCGAGGTTCTTTCGGACAATTGGCTCCTCGGACGCATCGTGGCTCCGAACCTTAGCCAATCCGTGCGCGAGTTCTCTGACGAGCAACTCGAGGGCCTCATCCGACAAGGCGTTCGTCCGAACGGCAGAAGCCTCTTCGTAATGCCCTCCGGTATGTTTAGCGCACTGACCGACAATGACCTGGGTCGCATCATCGCGTTTATGCGCAGCCTGCCCGCGCGATCGGGAAACGCGCGCGACGTGCGGGTTGGACCGCTCGGCCGGACCGGGTTACTCGCCCACAAGTTCACCACCGCCGTCGAAGACGTACGACGGGCGAAATCGCTCGCGTCAACACATCCCTCGAGCGGCGACCCGAACTGGAAGGGCGCGTACCTCGCGCGGACGGTGTGCACGGAGTGTCACGGCTTCGATCTGCGTGGCGATCCGGGCGGAACGGCTCCCGACCTCCGGATCGCAGCGTCGTATCCGCTGGGTGCTTTCGCGCATTTGATGCGAACCGGAAAGGCGGCCGGTGGGCGAGAGTTGACTCTGATGAGCTCTGTCGCGCGGAACCGCTTCAGCAGATTCACGGACGACGAGATCTCGGCGTTGCACCAGTATCTCGTGGCGAGGGCGCAATGATACCCGTACCGTTACCGCTTCAGCGTCATTCGATTTCAGTAGGACTTGTGAGACGCACCATCCTCTGCGCTGCGTTCTCTTTGCTTGCGTGGACATCGACTGCCGAAGCCCGACTCGTGAGTCTCAGGATCGAGCGCCGCGAGATAATTCTTGACGGCAGGTCGTTTGGAAAGTCGGGAGCATACGAGAAGCTCGTGGGGAAGGCGGAGTTCGCTGTCGATCCTTCCTTGCCCGGGAACGCAATGATTGTCGACCTGCGACTCGCGCCACGCAACTCCAACGGTGAAGTGGAGTTCACGGCGGAGTTCTTCCTGCTCAAGCCAGTCGATCCGCGGAAAGGGAACGGACGCCTGCTGTACGAGGTGGGCAATCGTGGCGGCAAGAACATGCTCATCGCCTTTCAGAAGGCGTCTGCGTCCACTGATCCAACCACTGAGGCTGAGTTTGGCGACGGCGGTCTGATGCGTGAGGGCTATACCCTGCTCTGGATGGGGTGGCAGTGGGATGTGCCGGACGGCCGCATGCGAATGGAGATTCCCATAGCCACCGAAATGGGGGGCGCGATCACGGGCGTCGTGCGAGGAAACTTCATTGTCAACCAGAACGTGCCGACAGCCTCCCTCTCGGACCGGCGGCACAAGGCATATGCAGTCATCGATCCCGAGAGCCCCGAGCACTTCATGACGGTGCGCAACGAGCGGATCGATCCGCCGCTGCTCATCCCGCGCGCGCGGTGGCGCTTCGTGGACTCGCAGACTGTCGCGCTCGACGGCGGATTCGAGCCCGGTCGCATCTACGATGTAGTGTACCGGTCCATCAATCCCCGAGTAGCTGGCCTTGGACTGGCGGGTACGCGCGACATCGTGAGCTTCTTCAAATACGAGCGGGGAGACGCGAATCCCATCCCAACGATCCGGTACGCTATCGCCCGGAAGAGGGGTGCTGTAATCATCGGACATGAAACGGCAGCGAACATCGCCCGCGCATACGCCGTGACCGACACCAGCCTGATTACGGTGCGTGGTGGTGAAGACTACCAGTTTGGCGCATTCTCGCTCAGGATCGTGCCGAACATCCATTCGCCACTGTTCGGGAAGCGTTACTACAACGATCCTCT
>JACDCM010000118.1 GCA_013817545.1 Gemmatimonadaceae bacterium
CAGAGCGCGGCAACCGGCTGCGGCGGACATCACGTCGATCCCTCTGGACGCGAGCTCGCGCCTCACCCCGTCCGAAACCATTCCGGTGTCTCCCCAGGGTCCCCATCCTATGGCCACAACGCGGCCCGGCCAGCGCGAATCCAGGTCCACCGCCAGTGCGTTCAAAACAGCGTTCGCAGCCGCGTAGTCAGCCTGCCCAGGATTTCCGAACACGGATGCCGCGGACGAGAAGAAGACCAGGAACTTCGTCCGCTCCGGATCGAGCACCTGGCTGAGTACGAAAGCGCTGTCAGCCTTGGTATCGAAGACACGGTCGAAGGACTCGGGCTCTTTCTGGCCGATGCGCCTGTCCTCAATAACTCCCGCACCATGGATCACGCCATCAAGGCGTCCGTGCTCTGCCTCAATGCGCCGCACCAGGGCCAAAAGGGCATCCGCGTCGCGCACGTCGATCTTTTCGTACCGCACTCGAGACCCTGTCGCACGCACCCGCGCGAGCGTCGCGCGAATCTCCCGCTCGTTGATTATGCGTTGCGCGTCGGCGCTCACCTCGGCGAGCACCACAGGCTTCCCATCGCGCTGCCGTTCCGCAATCAACACTGAACTGATCTCGGCAGGGGAACGGCAGGCAAGGGTGGCCGGCGTCTCGTCAGCGGTGAGTGGGGACCGGCCCGCGAGCACAAGCGTCGGCTGGTAGAGCTGGGCCAGTGCCACGGCAACCGCAGCGGTAATGCCGCGCCCTCCGCCTGTCACGAGTACCACTGACTCGGGCCCAAGCGGGGAAACCTCGCGAACAGTCGACACCGGGAGTGTCGCCGATACTGGCACAGCTGTGTAGCGCCGGCTTCCGCGATAGCCCACCTGCGCAGGACCGACGAGTATGCCCAGCTCGCTCATTATACGATCCGCCATCGCTTCGACCGTATCGGCGGGATCCAGGTCCACCGCGCGGCAGCGGACCGCCGGCACCTCGAGCGCCAGAGTATTCAGAAGGCCAATGAGTCCTGCGTGCGCCGGACACCCCGCCGTTTGTTGCGCAGATCCGATTTCCGCATTGAGGGAAGCGCCCCAGTTTCGCTGCAGGGCCGTAGCCGTCATGACGATCGTCTGGGCGGATCCCGGCAGCGCCAAATCATCCAAGGCGGCACGCGCAAGGTGAAATGCGCTTTTGACGTCGCGACGCACCACATCGCGCCATACTGCCAGATCAGCGGACGCTGCGTTCCATCGCAATGCCGTATCGGACGCAAACGTGCGCCTCAGTGGCATTAGGTGCAGAATGCCCCCAATTGGTCCATTCCGCTGGCGGACGAGGCGCAGCACCTGCACGGCATGATTCGGATCTGCCGGATCGAACTGGAACACCTCAGAAGAGAGCTCGGCAACCTCACCGCCTTCGCGAATCAACACTGCGCGTCCGCCCGCACGGCGGACTCGGCTCGCCACGGCAGCCGCAATGCCGCACCCGTCGTCGGTGATAACGAGTACCCGATCGAAAGCGGGGAGCGCGCCCGCTATTGCAACCGGCGTTTCGACCGCCACAAGCCGGAAGCGAGCCGGATCTTCGTCGGGTACAGGATCACGTCGCTCAGAAGGCTGTGGCTCGGCATTTTTCTGGCCTCGTATACCCGGCTCGCGAGCGGCGTGCAGGAAGGTATCAACTGCGCTACGCTGGCCTTCGAGAAAGCGTTGCATGAGCCGATCGAAGTCTTCGAGCACAACAGCAGAATCACGACCGCCAGGCGTCGCGGATGTTTCGCGAGCAGCCGGAGCCGTGTGCGCGACAGGCCGAACCAGCAAAGGCGCGTGAATGGGCCGCGCTCTCCACCCATCAACCATCCATACATTCGCGGAAGGCGTTTGCACCAGCCGCGCGGTGGCAAGATTCGCGATATCTACCGCGCTAACCGGGCGATGGCGGAATAGACGGCCGAGTTGGAGTTTCACGCCGTTTGCCGCGAGCTGCGCCAATGCGAGCTGCAGCTGAGTGACGCCAGACCGGCCTGGTGCATCAAGAGCGATTGCAACATGGTCGCGATCGCGCAGTATCTGCCTGGTAAGTCCGGTCAGCACCGCTCGCGGGCCAACTTCGAGAAATATGCGGGCGCCGGCGTCATGCATCGCCAGCACCTGATCCATGAAACGCACTGGCTTCGCGAGATGTTCCGCGAGCAGATTCCGAATTAACGCCGGGTCGCTCGGGTAGGGTTTGGCCGTGGTATTCGAGAGAACCTGCAGAGTAGGCACACGCAGCTCGATGTCCGCCAGTGCTTCCGCCAGCCGGGTCTGCGCAGGCGCTACCAGCGGCGAATGAAACGCACACGCGACCGGTAGTGAGCGCGCCTGAAGTCCTTCGCCACGCAACAACTCCAGCGCCCGCTCGATCCCAGCTCGCGTGCCGGATATGATTGTCTGCGCGGGCGCGTTGATGTTGGCGATGCAGACGTCGGAAACTTCGAGAACCACGCGCGCGACATGCTCCTCGCCAGCGCTGATTGCGGCCATCGTGCCAAGGTCGTCACCCGCCGACTCGACGATGCTCCGCCCTCGCTCGTGCGCGAGCCGCAGCAGTGTATCGAAATCGAAGACGCCACCCGCGTGCAGCGCGACGTACTCGCCGAAGCTGTGACCGGCCGCCCATTGCGCGCGCACTCCCAACTCACTCAGCAACGAAAACAGAGCAGCGCCGGCCACCGCGAGCGCAGGCTGCGCAATGTCGGTCTGAGTCAGAGCCTGCTGCTGCGCCGCACGATCCTCATCGACAAATGCCGGGATCGGGAAAACGTATGCGCTGAGCGGACCCTTCATTCTGTCGGCCAGCACCGTGTCCGCACGCTCGAAGGCTTCGCGCAACTCGCCGAAGTACACTGCCAGCTCGCGCAGCATGTCGGTATACTGCGAGCCCTGCCCGGGAAAGAGGACCGCTATGCGGCTTTCCGCATCTGGTGTCGCCGCGTTGTAATAGATCCCGCGCGGATCGCTAAGCGGTGTGTCGTTCGCCAGCGCCAACCTCGCCACGTCAAGTTTGCTTTGCAGATCCTCGAGTGAACACGCAACAACGGCGAGTGTGTGCAACGCGGTTGCATCTGCGGCGTGATATCGCTCCGCCAGGGTGAATGCGAGGCTTGCCAGTTCCGGCCGTGCACCTTGCGCGAACGCTGCCTCCAACTCGGCCACTTGGGTCGCGATATTGGCAGCGGATTCGCCAACCCACAGGAGCAGTTCGCTTGGCCACGTCGACGACACCGATTCCGGGGGGAGGAACTCACCGCGGTATTCCTCGACGACGGCGTGAAAATTGGTGCCACCAAAACCGAACGCGCTCACCGCGGCACGTCGTGGGTGGACAGTGGACGAGTGAATCCAGGGCCTTAGCTCCGAATTGACGTACAAGGGTCCCTTGCCGAACCGCGACCGCGGGTTCGGATCCGTCACGCCCATGGTAGGCGGAAGCGTTTTGTGATACAGGGCGAGCGCGGCCTTCGCCAAACCAGCAGCACCGGCGGCACCCTTGGTGTGCCCAATCATCGATTTGACAGACCCTATTGCGTGCGCCCCCCCCTTGCCGCCGGCTTCCTCCAGAACGGTGGAGAGCGCCAGCGCCTCGGCGCGGTCCCCCACCACCGTGCCCGTACCGTGCGCCTCGAACAGGCCCACCGTGGCAGGTGAGACGCCAGCTTTTTCGTAAGCGCGCCGGATTGCGGCAGCCTGTCCTTCGGGCCGAGGTGCCGTAAGTCCTTTGGCCTTGCCGTCGCTGGAACCGCCGACGCCCTGGATCACGGCGTAGATGCGATCGCCATCGCGCTCTGCGTCGTCGAGACGCTTGAGGACGAGCATCACTACACCGTCACTTATCACCACGCCGTCGGCATTGGCGTCGAATGCCTTGAGCTGGCCAGTGGGTGAGAGTGCGTGCGTCTTGCTGAAGCTCATGAACGTTTGCGGATTCTGCAGCACGTCCACACCACCAGCTATCGCCAGGTCAGCGCTCCCTGACTCGAGCTCGTTTGCCGCCAGATAGACCGCTGTCATCGAGGAAGCGCAGGCGGCGTCGATTATGTAATTCGTCCCGCCCAGGTCGAGCCGATTCGAGATGCGGCCGGCCGTGACGTTTGGCAGCAGACCGGCGAACGAATCCTTGGTCCATTCCGGAAGGCGGCCCTCGGTACGGTCGAGTTGCTCCTCCGCGCCGCCGCCGAACAGATGCGGGAAGGCAGACCGCGCGGTATACCCTATGCCGAGATTCCCGAGGCCACCGCTGATACCAAGAATTACCGCGGTCTTGCCTCGATCGAAGGGACGTTTGTGGTAACCTGCATCTTTCAGTGCGGCCCGAGCCGAATTGAGTGCGAGCAGCTGCATCGGATCGGTGGAAGCAACCGCGCCGGGGGGCATTCCGAACTCCGTCGGATCGAATGCGACGGGATCGAGAAATCCACCCCACTTCGAGTTCATCTTGTCGCGCGCTGACGGATCCGGATCGTAGTACAGCGTCTGGTCCCACCGGTCGGGTGGCACCTCAGTAATGCCACATACCTTGTTGAGGATGTTGTCCCAGTACGCCGCAAGGTTTCCGGCTTTGGGCAGGATGCAGCTCATTCCTACGATGGCGATTCGATACGGGCGCGCCGGTAGGGCGGTTTGCTTCCGCACTGCGACGTGAGCGCGTGCCTTGTCCCGGCTTTCACCACGGAGGTGGGATTCGAATTCATCCTGAAACGCCGCAAGCACCCCACCCACCGTACGGTACCGCTCAGCCAGATCACGCGCGAAAACCGCGTCCTGCCCAATGGGCCACACCTGGTCGCCCGATTCTGACCAGCCCGTCCGGCGCCGCACCGCCTCCCGCCAGGCAGAAGCATTTTTTTCGGCGCTTTCATCCGAGCCGAGTGACGCCGCAAGCTCCTCAAGCTGCGCGACGCTACGGTGACCGGCGCGAGCATATACCCGATACCGAAGGCCAAGCTCGGTGCCGAGACATACCGTCTCATTTTCATCCAGCTTGCCAATTGCGGTCTTGACGGCAAGCGGTAGCGTGGACTCGCGCGCCAGTGCCAACTGCTCCCCTAGCACAACACCTGCCGCTCCGCCGGCGGCACAGGCAGCGGCAGTGCGGAGTCCGATGCCCCCCTGCGCAAAAACGGGAATTTCGAAGCGGGCGACCAGCTGCTGCAACAGCACGAGCGCGCTGTCTTCGCCGATCCATCCGCCAGGCTCATTTCCCTTGGCGAGAAGCGCATCGACGCCCCAGGTGACGCCCACATCCGCGAGCTCCGCCGAGCCGACCTCCAGCCAGACGCGTCGCCCCTGCTCTCGCATTTCCGCAATGATAGACGGGGCGGTAATTCCGGTCGCGCCTGCAATGATCACATCTCCGATCGCGGCCGGTAGCGCACCGAGCACGCCCTTGATCAAGGGGAGGTCCGCCACGTCTATGCGTATCCCGAGCCGCCCCCTGCCGAACTGCGCCAAGCGATTTACCGCATCACGGGCTGCGTTTTCTGTCCTGGCCAGCTCCAGGTTCAATATCCCAAGGGCGCCGCTCCGACTGGCGGCGATGGCTAGCGAAGGATCGAGTGAGATTGGCGGTGTGACGACTGCGAACTGCATTTCCAACATGGCGTACTCCCAGGTCGATCAATCGTTGGGGCTGAGGAACCACGATGCCGGCGCGATATCAGCCGGATCGATGCTCTTGTCCAGAAGGTGCACAAAGAACGGGAAGTCGTAGCGATCGCGGACGAAGCCGAGCCCGCGCACTACCGGCTCCATAACTGTAGTTGCGAGGACGCTTATCTTGTGAATCGGACGATCCGACGTATCCGCCAGCGCCCGGGCGTGGGCGACCCCACACGCCGCGGTGAGCGCCGCTCCAAGGGAATCGCCATCGTCGGCGACGAGCAGCTCGCACACAAGCCACTGCCGGTCTCCCTTGTGACGAGATGCGACAAGCCCCACCAGCTCGCCCGCCCGCTCCACGGCTGTAATCGTGTACTGCCCGGTGTCGATCCGCCAGGATAGCGAGCGAGCATCGCGTACAATCTGACAGGAGTGCAGGCGCGAGAACTTGTTCCACAACGCGTCAACCCGCTCATCCCAACGCTCGAGCGGACCGGTGACGTAACCGTCGCCCAGAATCATTGGCCGCTCCAGCGGTAATGGCATGCTGAAGAGCGGGAACTTGCCGGTTTGAAGCCCGGGCACGAGCCGCAGAAACGGCACCCAGTGCGGATCCGGCATCATGTACAGCAGCGCGTCGCCGCGGGCGCGCAGAGCGTCGAGACCGAAGAGGTACATTCTTGCGGCAGGGTGGTCGAGGGGATTGAGGCTGAACTTCCCCTTGGGCGCCGTGCGCGACACTATCGGGGCACCGGGACGGAACGCACGAACGGTTCGACCGCGAATAAAGACCATCGCCGGAATGAACACAAACTCTCCGAAAATTTCGCCAGCATCGTCGGTGGCGACGACGACTGTCGGCTCGCCGTACGGAGCGTCGACAAAGTAATGCTGCCACATCGCGTCCGAGATCTTGCCCCAACCGGCAGTTTCCATCCACAGCTTCTGGATTCCGGTCAGATCATCCACTTCGTGCAGACGATACGTTATCGGCATCCTAGTGAAGTGATACTGAGATGCTGACTGCGTTCGACGGTGCTAACGACATATCAGTCTCACTGCACTAATTCCCGGGCATGACGAACCAGCGATCCGGCGCGATTTCGGCGGGCGCTACCGATTCATCGATTGGGACACAGGCGAACGCGAACCGGAAATCGGTGGGCTGAAATGCCAGCCGCTCGAGCGGCCCTCGCAGCGCGGGCGATGCCATCACATTCAATGCCTGGAAGCTGAGTGTCTCTCCGGAGGTGTCACGCTGCTTCTCCTCAAGCCAGTCGACGGTCGCGCCGAGCACCTCCCCGAGGTCATTCGCCGAGCATGCGAGCAGATCGTGCAACAGACCCGATTTCCTCCGGACTACCGCATAACCGCGCAAACGCGCTTGCGCATCGCGCACGTCGAGCGTGAGGTGCGCTGAACTGCGGTAGTTCTTCCAATCGCGCGAAGGCACGATGCTGCAAATGATTGGGAGCTCCTCTCTGGCGTCGCGCCATAGTGCCTCGTGTTCTGTGCCGAAGTCCTCCATTTGATGTGCGCGGAATTTCGTCAGAGGAGCGCGGCTTTCCAGTCCCGCCAATGGATACGACATGCACGCATATTCCGCGGTGCCAAAGTTGGTAAGCGAATTGCCAAGTCGCCTTCCGCCCAGAAAAAAGGCGAGCCACGTGCGTTCGGGCAGTGCGTAAGCGACAGAAAAGCCGCGCCTCTGTGCCTCTGCTACGGCCGTAAGGTACATCAGCGTGGCCGGGTGTTTTCCAATGACTGGTGTGTCTATGCGATGCCGCCGTTCAATGATTGGGGCCGCGATCCTCACCGCACGGACGGTTCGATCACCCACCGCGAGCTCCGCCGGATTCAGCGCGATTTGTCCAACGATGTCGCCGCCGTCAGTGACTGCCACGGCCAGAATACTCGGGCCGCACGGCCCGTCCTCAAACCACGTCTTCCAAACCTCTGGCGTGAGGTCGCCCCATCCGGCCTCATCCCGCCATAGCCGGAGAACTCCGGGGAGATCGCCAGTCTGCATGATACGGTAGGTAAGCTGCTCGGCCATTACTGCCCGGTGCCCGGTGCTGGGTGCTCGGTGCCCGGTTGGCACGACCCGGTGCGCGGTGCGCGGTTGGCACACCGCGGAGCCCGGTGCTCGGGCACATGGGCGCGCAGCCTCATCTGAAGCTACTTGAGTAGCTGTTTGGGCTTTGCCGCTGATTATGGCGCCTCAACCTGCTTGTACAACCGACCACTGTGTAACCTGGCGTGGAGTGTGTGTCTGCAAGAGCGGGGGGGAGCTCCATAAAGGTACGGAGCCGGGGGAAGAGGCGAGAGAAGTGATGAGATGCTAATGTCTGGTAGAAACGCCGACATCGCTGCCGTCTCTCGATCCCGTAGCGCAGGGATCCGGCTCCCGATAGACCTACCGTAAGGAGGAAACAATATCTCAGGGCCCGAATGTAAGCGCAAGGCGCGAAACGCGCACAGATGCCATGACGCGCCTGCCGCGGTTGTGGCAATCTGCTGAATCACGTAGCAACTCAACTGAACACCCGAAAATGCCCAGATATCGCACCGAGATCTCGCACGAACTCGGCAGAAGGGAGGCCCTCGACCGGCTCAGGGCGAAGATCGAATGGGCCAGTACCGTTTCGAATCTGAAAGCCGCCTGGAGCGAAAACACGTGCGCATTCGCGGTTTCAATTCAGGGTGTTGCAATCACGGGCGACGTTCACGTCGAAGACAACGCCCTCAAGGTAGAGTGCCAACTGCCCCTGGTTGCGTTGCCTTTCCGCTCCTGGCTTCCCCGCATGATGCGCAAAGCGCTAGAGCAACCTTCCCCGGTTGAGTTGGCGAGCGAGTCCGGGGGGGCGACGACCACCGCTCCGGCGAACCAGCCTCCCACCGTCCTCTTCCTTCACATACCGAAAGCCGGAGGCACTACCCTCGGTGAGTTCATCTACAACCAGTGTAGCTCCTCTACGAATGGCGGCGAACCAGTCGGGGACGCGGGTGTACTCTTCCTGTCCTACGGGTTCATCAGGGAGCCTGACACTTCGGCACCCGAGTACATTCGGCCGAGTCTCCGGCGACCAGACCTGCGAGCGGTGATAGGCCACTTTTCATACGGGATTCACGAGTTCGTTGAAGGCCCCTCGATCTACGTCACGCTGCTCCGGAATCCGGTCGACCGGGTTCTGTCTCTGTACCACTTCCTGGAAGCCGAGCGCCAAACGAGCATTGAGGAATTCGTGGCCCATCCCAGCATCAAGGAGGTGGACAACGATCAGACGCGCCGAATCGCTGGTGTCGATCCCGCAGTTGGCGGCTGCACAAATGCGATGCTTCTTAAAGCCATGGAAAACATGCGCCGGCATTTCGCCGTCGCTGGCGTCATAGAGCGCCTGGACGAAACGTTGATACTGTTGCGCCGCAAGCTCGCTTGGACGCGGGAGGTTATTTCGTATCCTCGAAACGTGAACTCGTCCAAGCCTCCGGTGAGCTTGCTGTCACAGGACGTCGTTGAAGCAATCCTGAACCGGAACGAGTTGGACGCGAAGCTGCACCAGTACGCTGGCGTTCTCATGGACGAGGCGATCGCAAAGGCAGGTTCGGAGTTTCAGGACGAGCTATTGAGATACCGGGCGGTCTCGCGAACGTCTCGTGATTCGAACGAGGCGGTGCCTGGCAGCGTGTGAACTGATGGCTTACGGAACATCGCAAAGCTGGCCGTTGAGTTCCAACAGCCACGAGTCTGGTGCACGGTGCCCGGGGTTCGGTTGGTACTGGGCGGTCACCGGGCACGCCGGCGGTTAGCGATGCTCGGGCAAGTCGTGGGGCTGAGGCCATTTCCGCGACTACCTTTAAGCGCATGACGATTGCGCGATGACTCAACCGCTCCCCCACACAACTCCGCCGATCGAAAGCCGCACGACTTCGCCGCAGCCGGTTCGCGGGTGGCGCCGCTTCCTCGATGTGTACTACGCTTTTCATCGCTGGGCTGAGTCTGGATGGTCACGGTCGGCCGTCGCGGGCTGGGGTGTGCTGCAGGGCTCGGTCGTGCCCGGACCGAGCGATGCGCTGCTCATTCCGCTCGGACTCGCTGACGCGAAACGCGCATTCTCGCTGGCGCTCTGGGCAACGATCGGCTCCGTCATCGGAGCGCACCTGGCTTACCTGCTCGGCGCGCACGCATTCGACTCGTTCGCTGAGCCGCTGCTGACGTGGTTTGGCGTAAGCGAGGCCAGGCTCGCGTCAAGCCGTGCGCTGTTCGAGCGGCGGGGGTGGGTCCTGGTTGCGCTGAGTGCAACTTCTCCACTGTCGGCCAAGATGATCTGTACAGCGGCTGGCGCGTTCGGGGTACCTTTTCCCGAATTCACGATAGCCATAACGGTTGGTCGCGGTGTCCGGTTCTTCGCCATCGCGACTTTGCTGCGGTTCGCGGGGCCGTGGGTTCAGCGTTGGCTGGAAAAGAAGGCTGGGCGGGCTGGAACGGACGGCGCTCGCGTCGCAAGCCAATAGTCCGAAACGGCGCTGTCCGCGCGCAATTTATCGTCGACAGTTCCGGACGCTCCGACGTACGTACGCTTCGTCTGCTCAAAGTGACATCGCCCAAACTGGTGCCGCCGCTTCGCCGTTGGCTTTCGGAGAAACGCTTTAATCCGGCCAGGATCGGGGACCGTCCAGTCGCTCAGTGTGTCGAGCTGAGCTTCACGACCGAAACGTTCTAGCGGCTCGAACTTCCCCGCCTCGGCTGTCGCCTTCCCTGCGCAGCCCCATCGCTCCGACTCCGCTGCGATTCCTGATCGCGCGGTCGCGCGCCCGAGCGGGCGCCGTCATCCCGGTACGGACTCTGCGCCCGCACCGGAGCCCCATCCCGCGCCGGAGCCCCCTGCCGCGTCGGAGCTCCCTGCCGCGTCGCGCTACCAGCAGCAGCAGCACCGCCGCGGTCCTCTCTCGGTCGCCGGCGAGCTGCATCATTTCTGTCCTGCACGCCTTTCCGATCCGCCTTCGCCCTGGAGCGCGCTCGATCCTCTGCCTTTTTCGCACGGATCGCGG
>JACDCM010000464.1 GCA_013817545.1 Gemmatimonadaceae bacterium
AGCCCCCTTGCTCGCTCGCGCACTGCCACCGTGACCTTCAACGGCACGCAGCTCGTTCCGCTTGTCGTTGGGGATCGCACGCTGACGCTCGATCTGGCCACCGGCAAGGTCGTAAGGAGATAGGGACGCGGGAGGCGGGTAACGGGAAACGGGAAGCGGGAAGCGGAAGCTAAGGCGGGCCGCGGGCCGCAAAGAGTAGCAGGATCACTGCGAGCAGGGAATCAGGGGGGCCAGAGGTGCGATCTACACGCGCCAACGTCTTCCAGATCTCCCTGCTTCACTGTTTCAAGCGTTACCAATCTCGCAACCCTGCTGGATCTGTTCACAGTTCCGCTGCTTCCCCCACTGGGAGGGCACGCGTCGTTCCTTCCCACTACTCACTCTACCGCCACCCTCAAGGCCTTCTCCAGAACTGGGTATTCAAAACGGAAGCCCGCCGCCTCGAGCCGTTTGGGCGCCACGCGCTGGCTGGCGAGCAGTGTAGCGTCGGCCATTTCGCCGAACAGCAGGCGAAGTGCAAATGCCGGCACCGAGGCGACAGTCGGACGCGAGAGTACGTGCCCCAATGTGTCGGTAAATTCCGCGTTCCTCACCGGATTTGGAGACACAAAGTTTATCGGTCCGTCCAGCTCCTCATTCTCGAGCAGCAGTGCAATGCCGGATAGCACATCTTGCATCGCGATCCAACTCCACCACTGGCTACCTGGTCCCAGCTTCCCTCCCGCGCCGAGCTTGAATGGAGGAAGCATTTTGGCGAGCGCGCCTCCGCTGGCGCTGAGTATTATCCCGAATCGCGGATGCGCTACCCGAATACCTGCCGTGCGCGCCGAATCTGCGGCTGACTCCCATTCGCGCACAACAGAAGCGAGAAAGTCTCTGCCGGGAGCACTCTCTTCAGTCAGAATTTCATCGCCCCGATCACCGTAAATCCCCATCGCGGACGCGCTCACCAATACGCGAGGCGGCGAAGCGAGCTCAGCGAGACGTTTGGCAAGTAGACTCGTGCCATCCACCCGGCTTTGCCGAATGGCCGCCTTCTTAGTCTCACTCCACCGCTCGGCAATCGGCTCGCCGGCAAGATGGATCACGGAGTCGAGTCCCTCGAGCGCGCTTGCATCCAGCGTGCCGGCGGATGGATTCCAAACGATGTCATTGTTCGTCGCTCGGGAAGACTCGCGCACAATGCGCACGACCGTGATTCCCTTTCCAGTCAGGAATGTCGTGAGGGCGGATCCCACCATTCCGTTAGCTCCAGTAAGAGCTACGCGTGCGGCTTTCTGCATGTGTGTCGTCACGTTATTGAATGTGCTGTCGCGCGTTATGTCAGAACGTCGTCAGCGAATACAACCATCCGGAGCCCAAGGTTGTCATACGCATAGAAGAATAAATCATGCTTGTGATTCGCAACTGGCAAACGATCCCCAGTTTTTTCGAAGCTTCTTAGCAGGCTCTGCCCCAACTACCACTACAATGCGCATCATCTCTACGACGTCAGCCTCACTCAATCCATTCTCGGCCAAGTCACGTCCCGCTGCACGGGCGAGAGTCCGTCTCCCAGCTCCAGCCGAGTTGCGCGCCGCCGGATTCGAGCAGCTCAATCATCTCGCTGGCAACATTGGCTATCTGGACATACGCAGCTTTGAGAAGATTGAAGCTGGGGCGGCCGTGACCGCGGCAGTGCTGGATTTCTTCAGTGATACTGTTGCGCTGTTGATGGATCTGCGCCGGCATGAAGCAGGCGACACGGCCGCGGCGTCCCTTCTGGCAAGCCATTTCTTCGACACGGAACTCGTGCACCTCGAGGCCGAGTATTGGACCCCGGTTCGGCGTCAGCGCGCCTTTTCTGCACTGAGCTCGCAGGGCTCGCGCTACATCGGCCCCTCGGTCTACGTGCTTATCGGCAAGCATAGCTCTGCGGTGGCAGTTGGCTTCGCGCGCATGCTTCAGGGAGTGGGCCGCGCCACGATCGTAGGTGAGTCGCCAGCCAACGGCACAATCTCTGCCGACTTGCCGGTAGCTGAGGAGGCGGCGCTAGTCGCCGCACACCGCGCAGCACTGAAGCCTCTGCCGTCAGTAGCTTGAGGTAGTAGCGGACATTTAACCACCAATGCCGGACCAGATTGATTCATCGCTTCATTCCCGGACTTAGTGGTTTCCCGACTCTTCTCTTGCTTCACGGTACCGGTGGGAATGAAGACGATCTGATTCCACTGGGAAAGAGCATCGCACCTGGCGCGTCGCTATTGAGTCCCCGTGGAGAGGTGCTCGAACGCGGGATGCCGCGTTTTTTTCGGAGGCTCGCCGAAGGTGTATTCGACGAGCCAGACCTTATCCGCCGAACAGCGGACCTGGCAGACTTCGTTCGCTCCGCGGCAGAGACGCATCGGTTTGACGATGGAGCCGTTGTCGCGCTCGGATACTCCAACGGAGCGAACATCGCGGCAAGCATGCTGCTTCTCAAGCCTGGCGTGCTCTCCGGCGCTGCACTCATGCATCCCATGGTTCCGCTAACGCCCGAGCGGCTACCCCGGCTCGCCGCCACCCGCGTCATAATCACGGCCGGGGAGAATGATCCCATAGTGCCCCCCGATAATACGGAGCGGCTGGCGGCTATGCTGCGTGGAGCAGGAGCCACGGTCGAACTCCACTGGGCGCGTGAAGGTCATTCGATCGCGACTGACGAAATTGACGCTGTGCGGAAATGGGTGCGCGAGACGGGGTTATCCTCTGAGCCCGATCCAGTTTCCATCTAGACCGACTGCATGGGCCGTAGCGCCTGAGAGCCCACCGCCAGGAAGCCCTCTCACGTAGCCGGATCACCAACGCCGTGCTAGCCCAATTCCCATGAAGTACCGCCCGCCACTCCCAACCTCTCGGCCTACCAATCCCACGCCAATTCGCGCGTCGGCCTGAAAATCGTTGTTGAACTGGTAGGTCAGACCGCCGTTCAGATAACCCGACGCCGAGCCGCCAACGGACTCGCGATTGAAAATGAAATATTCCAGGTAGCTTCCGGTTTTCTCTCCAATTCCCGCCGCCAGCGAGGCGCTCGCGGAATACTGGTTGAACCGGCGGGTGACTTCCTTCAGGTAGGCATAGTTGAGATTGGAGGCGAACGAGAACCGCTCGGTGAGTTCCAGACCGATGGCGAGCTTGGCTTCCGGTTGGTAGGATCCTCTTCCAAATTCCTTTGGAAGGGATGTACCTGCGAGTAGAGAAATAGCCGGGCTGAAGCGACCCCCCGTTTCCGCGCCCTGAAGGAGCTCTACCTTGAAC
>JACDCM010000465.1 GCA_013817545.1 Gemmatimonadaceae bacterium
CCGAGACGACGAGCTGTTCGAACGTTATCCGCGCGTTACCGCTTGGCGTCAACGGCAACTTCTCAATTCCAAACTCACCTTTTAGACGCCGAGTCTGGTCGCCACCGGCAAATAAATCATCTCCTGAAACTGTGCCCGAGGCATCGAGCGTATCGATCGACCCTGCGAGCGTCCCCTCGATCGTCACTGTACCTGCCAGGGAATCCTTCAACGACTCGACCAGTGAATCGCGGGCGCTTTGCTCGACGGCGGAGTCGGCGGCCGCCAATAATTCGGCGCCGCGACTGCCAAAACCGGATCGCATGTACGCGCGCAGACCTCCAAGAGAGTCGATGCGTATGGCGTAGTGGAGCGAATCTCTCACAGCGGGGTCGATGCCGAGCGCGCCGGATGCGGTAACCGTCGCCGCGGAGGTTTCGAGACGCAAGGAATCGACTCTCATACGTCCACTACCGAAGGCGAGCTGCGCCGCGGATGGAAATATCCTTACCGAGTCGACAGCCGAGCGTTCGAGGGCGATAGCCAGAGTTCCGACCATGTTCGCCAGCGAATCGAATCTGACATCGCTGGTCATCTGTCCGCTGAACCGTGTCACGGGTAGCTCTGTGCTGCCGATAAGGACGCCGGCGTCGAGATTCTCGAAGGTCGTTGTGCCGTGAGCTGCGTACCCCTGCGCCGAATCTCCATCTACGTAGCCGCTGAAGCCCGCCTGACCGGCCGGACCACTCAGTGTTGTGACGATAAGGAGACTGTCGAGCACTCCCTGAATGCGAAGGGGCCCGGAATATGTGCGACGAAACGGAATTATCGGATACGAACGCGCGAGCGTGGTGAAGGAGATGGGCGCGGCCTCGAGCTGCGCATCGTACACGATCGTGTTCGAGTACGTGATGCGTCCGCTGCCCGTGAAGCGGGATGGTGCATGCGGGCCGTCGTGATGCGTGAGATCAGCGTTCCGGAATCGCACGTCCAGCCAGGATGAGTCGAGGGTGGCGGAACCCGAAATTGTGCCGCCAAGGCGCGCAAAATTCGGATACAGATACCTGATAGTGCGGAGGTCGAACGTCTCGAGATCGAGGTCCAGTCCGCGAAATTGGGTCAGCGATGGCTCGAGGATGTTCAACCCGCCCCGCGCCGAACCGCGCGTAACGGCGCCCGGAACGTGTGCATCGGCGAAGGTGAAGCGTGCTTCGGTCACCTGCCAGCGATCCAGCGGCCCACCGGGCGCCCGAACTGTGCCACTGATCTGGCCTGCCCAATCCACTGGAAAAGGCTTTCCGTTGAGCGCGCGGATGAGCGCGAAATCAACCGGCTCCGCCCGGAGCGACACGTCCTTGACGACCAGAACTGGCTCCCCAACAGCAAATGTCATTGCGCCACGCAAGCGCGAGCCCGTCGTGCGGACATCCATCTCGCTGATCGCGTATTCCAGGACCCGTGGATTCCGGACGGAGTTCTGGATGTGAAGGTTCATCGTCCCACCGCCCTTCTTTGGAAGAGTGGGATACACCCAGTTTACATCCGCAAGAGAGACGGAATCCCCGGTTACGTGGATATCGTAACGCATGGGGCCCGATCCCCATTTTACAGTTCCTCGTGCGGACCCCGTAGAGGCCGGCAGATCGAAATGCCGCGCTTCAAACTCCAGGGTATCTCCCAACAATCGCACCGGTCCCGTGATGTTCCGAAAAGAGAACGGGGGATCGGGTTCGTCCGCTGACAGACTTGCAATAGCGAACAACCTGCCGGTGCTGTCAGGGTCGGCGATACGGGCGTACGACGCGATGAGCTCATGAATGCGCCACCGATACGTGCGCTTGAGACCTTCGCTGGTGTGCCGAACCTCGCGGCCGCACGGCCGTTCGAGCCACTCCGCCGTGCGCCAGAACTCCGGTTCGCACCTGTACGTGGCGACGGCGACGGCTATGGCGCTGTCGCGCCTGATCCCTCGCAGGGAATCGGCCGGACGCCAGGGCTCCGTTACCATGACGTACGCGTCGCGGATCTCGGCGCTATCCAGAACAATAAAATCGCCGAACTTGCGCTCCGGGCGCCGCGGCGTCTTGGGGCCGCCGGGAAAGATGCGTTTGTAGTTCCACTCGCCGTTGCCATGACGTCGGAGATTGATCACAGGCCGGTCCACAACCAATCGCTTGATGAGCAACCGCTTGTCCATGAGATCCCGCGCATCATACTCCACCAACACGCGCGCGGCGCTGACGAAGAGAGAGTCGTCCTCGTCCCGGATGGCGAAGGAATCCAGTACGACGCCACTCAGGAAGCCGCCGCTGATACGACCGATGTACATCGTTCCGCGTCCGCCCATGCTGGAGGCAATGCGGCCCACCAGAAGGCGCCGCACCTGTTCGCGTCCATACGACGTCTGTGTCACGGCAACGATGACGGCCGCCACGGCGAGCCCGATCCCGAGGATCAAGGCAGCGCTGACTATGGCGACTTTACGTCGACGTGACATTGACGATGTTCAGAAGGCTTGTCCGATGCTGAAATGCAGCGTGAGGCGCGAAAAGAAGCTGGTCCTTCGAGGCGGCGAAAATGTCTGCGGGCAGTTTTCGCCAATACCCTTGGGCAGATCGTTGCCTGGACTCACGCACAGAAGAGTACGGGAAGTCGCGTCGACAGTCGTATCACCGCTGCTCGCTGGTTGCACAAAGTAGGCAGCGCCAGCACGAGAAGGGTATCCATTATACGCCACATCGAGGCGAAGGGGCCCGACGGGTGAGGCTACCCGCAGTCCGGTTCCAGGGGTCACCTTGAACTGACCAAAATTCACCGTCTCGCTCGCCCGATTGTACACCTGGCCCGCATCCGTAAAAAACACCCACTGCACCAGCTCCGGCAGAAACGGGCTTCGAACTCGCAATTCGAGATTTGCCACCACGAGCGAATTTCCGCCGCTTGGCGACGCACGGCGAGGCCGAACATCTGCAGGGTTGGCCTGAAACGTCGTGTCTCCACCCGTAATCAGCGTGTCGAACCGGTCCACGATGTATACGACAGGCCCGAGCTCATTCTGGTTGTATCCGCGCACGGAACTCGCGCCCCCGCCATACAATCTTTCCTGAGGCGGAACGAACTTGTCCGCGCCGCGCAGGGAGCCGAGCGCCAGGACGCCACCGACCTGGAGCCGCGCCGCCAGCACCGAGGTCCCGAGGAACCGCCGATAGTAGGCTGCGTCGCCCAACCATTTGTTGAACTGCAGCGACGGGTCGCTTCCGACAGCCACGGATGCGTGCCGAAGCTCGAGACGG
>JACDCM010000119.1 GCA_013817545.1 Gemmatimonadaceae bacterium
CCGGCGCGGAGGAATCAGGCAAAATCGAGTCTGGGATGGAGATGCTGGACTGGGGAGCACCTTCTGGAGACTCCGCTCTCGATTCAGGCTCCGGGTTCGCAATTGATGTGGGGCTGCCGACGCTTGGCCAGGAGACTGTCGGCGACTTCACCGAATGGAGTGGCAAGGCGACGGCAGAAGACGAAAGCATCATGCCGGAAACAGAACATTCGATGTTGCTCGACGATTCTGAACTCCACCTTGCGGATATGGTCGACCTGGTCGAGACCGAACCTTCCATGTCGGGATCGCTTGAATCGGCATCTCTGAACCTGGCCGAGGCGCCAGCATCCTACTCCAATGATCCGGTGCTTGGCCGCACCTTTGAGGACACGGTGGCTGGCACTGAGGAGACGCCAGCGGCGTTTGTGACCGAAACGATGGCCGAGTTGTATCTCCAGCAGGGGTTTCGTGAGGAAGCGCTAAGCGTTTACCGAAGACTCGTGCTACAGAACCCTGACGATACGGAGCTTCGGGCGCGCGTTGCAAGGTTGGAGAAGGGTGGGGGAGAGAGCATCTTCGACGAGGAAGGCAGTGGCGGCGAATACCCCGAGCGTGAACAGAAGCCTCGCACAGTGAAGGCGTTTCTTGCGAAGCTCGCAGTCAGAGAGCCGTCGCGCGTTCATCCATCACATACGGAAGAGCGTGGCGACTCGGGCACCGGGCACGCGCACAATGATTCCGCGGCCGCGTCGGCGGCTTTAGCTCTATTCGGCGACGAAGAAGTTCCAGTGGAAGATGCAAAAGCCGCCGACCGTCTCTCTCGCGCGTTCACAGGCAAGGATGTGAATGAAGAGGGAGAAGCGCGAGGACAACCGTCGCGCGCCGCGTCCCATGGGCTTTCGCTCGACGATGTTTTTCGCGACGCGGAGTCGCGCGCGGAAAAGACGGCGACCGGAAGCGGCTTTTCATTCGATGAATTTTTCAATGATGCGAGCGACGCCGAACTTGCGCGCGGGAAAGGGGACATGGTTGAAGAGGGGTCCCGCGACCGGCAGGAGCCGAGCAAGCCAAAATCGTCGGATCTGGAGTCGTTCAACGCGTGGCTTGAAGGGCTCAAGAAGTAGTGATCATCGCCGTGTTGAACGGCCCAAACATCAATTTGCTTGGCGTTCGTGAGCCATCGATCTACGGCTCCGAAACGCTAGCGGATATTGAGCAATCGTTGCGACAAGTCGGAGATGAGCTCGGGATATCCCTGGAGTTCTCCCAGCGCAACGGCGAGGGCGAATTGATTGACTGCATCCACACTCTGCGTGGACGCGCCGACGGAGTCTTGGTAAACGCCGGCGCCTATGCGCATACCAGCCTTGCAATTCGCGATGCCTTCGCCGCAGCCGCACTGCCATTCGTCGAGATTCACCTCTCCAATATCTTTGCTCGCGAGCCAGAAAGAAGACACTCGGCACTGGCCAGCGGTGCCCTGGCAGTGCTGTGCGGTTTTGGAGCTTTCGGATATGAGCTGGCTCTGCGTGGACTAGTGCGCGCGCTGTCGCGTGCCTGATCGACGATTAACGCGCCTGTCGGCGCTTGTCGCGCGCATGGAGGCCAGAGAGCTGGATGGTCTGCTCATCTCCAGCATGCCAAATATCCGGTACCTGACGGGGTTTTCCGGAACGAGCGCCTTGCTACTCGTCACAGCGAACCAGCCATGCCTCATTACAGATTTCCGGTACAAGACTCAGGCTGGCAACGAAGTAGGAGGGATTGCGCGCGTAATGATCGAAAGTCAGAGCCTGTGGTCCGGACTATGGCGCCTCATACCGGAAGTATTCACTGCGCGGACCATCGGGTTCGAATCGGCTCATCTGATTCACCGAGACTTCGAACGTCTGCAGGATGCGGGAAAGCAGTGGCATTGGAAACCGACAGTCGACATCGCTGAGGGTTTACGCGCGCAGAAGGACGCAGATGAGCTTATTCTCATCGAACAGGCTATCGCCGTAGCCACGGGAGCTCTCCAGAGCGTGCTGCCCCTCGTGCGAGCCGGGATGACGGAGAGCCAGATTGCAGGCATGCTGGAAAGCGCGCTTCGTGAGCGTGGAAGTGAGTCACTTCCGTTTCCAAGCATCGTCGCTTCCGGTACGCGATCCGCCTTGCCCCACGCTCGCACTTCCAGCAGGGCAGTGACGAATGGCGATTTTCTTCTTCTGGATTTTGGTTCTGTTGTCGGGGGATATTGCGCTGACATCACCAGGACCGTCGTTATAGGCCGGTGCGACACGCGCCAACGCGAAGTTTACGAGATAGTTCGCGAGGCGAATGCGCGGTCATCGGCTTCGGTTCGCTCGGGCATGTCTGGACGAGAAGCCGACGCCGTGGCGCGAGACTTCATCGCGGGCGCTGGCTATGGGGAGGCGTTTGGACACGGTTTGGGGCACGGAATCGGACTCGAAGTGCACGAAGCGCCGCGGCTTGCGATGTCAGCGGAAGGCCTTCTGCCCCCGAACGCAGTCGTTACAATAGAACCAGGTGTGTACATCCCTGAATGGGGCGGTGTGCGCATCGAGGATGATGTGTACCTTGGTGGCGAGGGTTCTCGCATCCTGACTTCATTTCCCCGCGAACTTCTCGAGCTGTCGTGACCCCCATATGGACAGAGAACCGTCAGCTATGATCGATTTACGGTATGTGAAAAAGCTCGTCGAGCTCCTGGACCAGTCCACGGTTGATTCGATCGAGATATCGTCGGACAAGGGGATGAAGCTTCGCATCTCCAAATCTCCCCAACAGCGAGGTACGGTACAGGTATCTCCGCAGCTAGCGATGCCGTCCATGATCGCGGCGCAAGCGTTGCCTGCCGCGCGGCAAACTCCGGCCGAAGGGGTGCCAGCCTTCAGTGGGGAGGAGAGCGTACGGCGCGCCGAGCTGGCGAAGGAGAAATTTCTTGAGGTGAAATCTCCCATGGTGGGAACCTTCTACCGGTCGCCCGAGCCAGGAACCCCCCCATACATCGCGGAGGGTTCACGGATCGAGAAGGGGCAGATCGTGTGCATAATCGAAGCTATGAAGATCATGAATGAGATCGAATCCGAGTTCACGGGAGTGGTTCGCGAGATTGCAGCCGCGGATGCTCATCCAGTCGAATACGGCCAGGTTCTGTTCCGGGTCGACCCAAATGGCTAGTCCCGACTTGACCGCTTCCCCCGCCCATGCCGGTCCCAATGGCTAACCCCGTCGTAGCAGCTACGCAGGCACAGACCGCTCGCGCTGAGGGCGGACCGGCTTTCAACTTCAAGGCCGTGTTGCAGCAAATGGTTCAGCTTAATGCGTCTGACGTGCATCTAAAGGTTGGCCGCCCGCCTGTACTACGCGTGAACGGGGATCTTCAGACGCTGGAAATGCCGGGTCTTCGACCGGAGGATCTCAAGCAGTTGGCCGAGCAAATCATGACTCCGCGGCAGGTCAAGGAATTTACCGAGAACAAGGAAGCCGACTTCGCCATAGGGGTGCCAGGCATTGGCCGCTTTCGCGTCAACGTGTTTCAGCAGCGTGGAACCGTGGCGTACGCACTTCGCGCCGTCCCGTACCAGGTGCGCACCGTGGAAGAGCTCAACCTTCCAGCTGTGGTGTCCGAGATCGCAATGCGCCCGCGCGGCCTCGTGCTCGTAACGGGGATAACCGGATCAGGCAAGTCGACTGCGCTGGCCGCGATGGTACAGCACATCAACGAAAACAGAAACGCCAACGTGATCACGATCGAAGATCCGATCGAGTTTCTCCACCGCGACAATCAGAGCAACATCAATCAGCGTGAAGTCGGGATGGATACGGGCAGTTTCTCGGCGGCACTTCGCCGGGTGCTTCGTCAGGATCCTGATGTCATTCTGATCGGTGAGATCCGCGATCTCGAAACTCTGGAGGTGGCATTGAAGGCGGCCGATACGGGGCATCTGGTCTTTTCGACGTTGCATACAACTGACGCTGCGCAAACGATCAACCGTGTCATTTCCTTTTACGCTCCGCATCAGCAGAACGAGGTTCGCTTCATGCTCTCCAGCGCGCTTCAGGCTGTCATCTCTCTTCGCCTGGTGCCGCGGAAAGACAGAGCTGGCAGGGTGCCGGCAGCCGAGATCCTGATAAACACCGCGGCCGTGCGCGACCAGATTCGCGATATGACTTCATCGCTGAACATTCCGGATCTCATAAAGGAAGGGACCGTGCAGTACGGAATGCAGAGCTTTGACCAGTCCCTCATGGGGTGGTATTCGCAGGGTATAATCTCGTATGAGAGCGCGATGTTCTACGCGAGCAATCCCAGCGAATTCGCACTGCGGGTGCAAGGCGTCGCTGGATCCAGCGACACGAGTTGGGAGGGATTCCAGCAGGACTCCACTGCGTAGTCGACCGACTCCAGCTTAGATGTTCAAAAAAGTCCTGGTCGCGAACAGAGGCGAAATTGCCCTGCGCGTCATTCGCGCGTGCCGCGAGCTCGGCATCCAGACGGTGGCCGTGTACTCCGAGGCTGACCGTGAGTCACTGCATGTCAGATTCGCGGACGATGATGTGTGTATAGGTCCGGCACCCGCGCGGGATTCGTATCTCCGCATCCCTCGCATCATCGCCGCGGCGGAGATCACCGGAGCCGACGCCATCCATCCCGGCTACGGATTTCTCGCCGAAAATGCCGAGTTCGCGGAGACGTGTGAGGCATCCAATATCGCGTTCATAGGCCCTACGGCGCATCAGATCCGCGTCATGGGAGACAAGGCGTCAGCGCGTTCCGCAATGACCGCGGTAGGCGTGCCTGTGATACCAGGAACTCCGGGACCGGTGGACGACGCGGACGAAGCGTTGCTGCTTGCGCGTGGGATTGGTTTTCCAGTGATCATCAAGGCGGTTGCAGGGGGAGGCGGGAAGGGCATGCGAGTCTCTCAGGATCCGGAGGACTTTCTTCGTGCCTTCCAGCTTGCGAGGTCCGAAGCGCTATCGGCGTTCGGGAACGGAGAAGTCTACGTTGAGAAGTATCTGGCGCGGCCGAGGCATATCGAGTTCCAGATACTCGGCGACCGCCACGGGAATGTGATCCACCTCGGCGAACGAGACTGCTCGGTGCAGCGGCGGCATCAAAAGCTTATAGAAGAAGCACCGAGCCCGGCGATCACACCCGAGCTGCGCGAAGTGATTGGCGACGCAGCGGTGGCTGGCGCCAAGGCGATCGACTACGTCGGTGCCGGGACAATCGAGATGCTTCTCGACACTGACGGGAAGTATTACTTCATGGAAATGAACACCCGAATTCAGGTGGAGCATCCAGTCACCGAGATGCTCACGGGCGTTGATCTCGTAAAAGAGCAGATACGCGTTGCGGCGGGGGAGCCACTTTCCACGCTGCTGCTTCCACCTCTGAGGGGTCACGTCATAGAATGCCGCGTGAACGCCGAGGATCCTGCGCGCAACTTCCAGCCCTCTCCGGGCCGAATTGATGTTTTCCACCCTCCGGGAGGGCCGGGTGTGCGGCTGGACACTCACGTATATGCCGGCTACGTGGTCCCGCCGTACTATGACTCGCTAATCGCCAAATTGATCTGCCAGGGACGCGACAGGCAGGAAGCGATCAGGCGCATGCAGATGGCATTGGAGAGCTTCATAATCGAAGGGGTAACGACGACGATCCCGTTTCTCGGCCGAGTCATGCGAAATGCCGAGTTTCAGTCAGGCGATGTCGACACGAAGTTCCTGGAGCGTCACGGTGATCTGATGCGGGAATAGCGGAATGCGTCTCGACGTATTCTTCAGTCCGGCTCAGATCCAACCAGTGCATCTCGCAGGCCGCGTCGTGGCCGTGATAGACGTCCTCCGGGCATCGAGCACTATCGCGGCGGCACTTTCGAACGGCGCAAAAAGCGTAGTTCCGCTAGACAGCGCAGATGCGGTTATGCAGCAAGCTCGCACCTTCGAGCGAAAGGAGGTACTGCTTGCTGGAGAGCGCAAGATGATGGCGATAGCTGGATTCGACGCCGGTAATTCTCCGGCGGAGTTCACACCGGCGGTGGTGGAAGGGCGTACTGTTCTGCTTACGACAACGAACGGAACCGAAGCGCTTGTCTCTATCCAGGGTGCTCGGGAGATAGTCGTCGCATCTTTCGTGAATTTCTCCGCGGTGCTGGCGCTGCTCCGCAGTGCGCTGCGTGGCGGAAACAGTATTGCCATACTCTGCGCTGGGCGCGAAAAGCAGTTTTCCCTGGAGGATGCAGCGTGCGCGGGGCTCTTCGTTCGGCATATTCTAAAGCGCAATCCAGGCCTCGAACTGAATGACAGCGCGCACGCGAGCGTGCTGCTCGACCGTAAGTACGGAGGTCACATCGAAAAGCTGTTTTCTGACTCGGAACACGGACGAGCTCTGGCGGAAGGCGGCTTTACCGATGACCTGGTAGTGTGTGGGAGAATCGATGCGTATCCTGTCGTCCCGATGTATCAGGATCGCTCGATCACCAAGCTCGGTCCTGGAAGAGATAGGTAAGTGGATCGTCGAATAAATCAGCCGACTATCAGAGCGACAAATGTGGAGTGTTAAGACCAGACGGGAGCTGTCGGCTGTCGCGCTGCTCCTGCTCGCCTTTTTCGTCGGCGCATCGCTGATAGCAGGCTTCAGGGGCGTGGAAGCGCCCTCGTGCTCGGATTCGCGCGAGTTGTTCGGACCGGTGGGCGCGTGCTTGCGCGTTGGCCTCGTTGGCGCGATAGGCTGGCCGGCCGCACTGCTCATTCCCGCACTGTCCGCCGTACTCGCTCTTCGGATGCTGGGATCCTCCACGGAGGAATCCGACCGTCTGTGGCTGGTGTTCCTCGCGGGCTTCGTGCTGCTTCTTCCTGTTGGTCTGGGACTTGGCCTTGGACTCTCCGGAGGAGAACCTCGCACTCATCCAGCAACCGGTCTGTGGGGGAGTCTTGTAGCGTATTATCTGGCACGGCCATTTGGCCCGGCGGGAGCGTGGGTAGTCCTTGCTTTCGCGTTCGTGGCGCTAACTGTGATTACGCTGAAGTGGAATCCTGTCCGCCTGCTATTGCGGGGTGGCGAGCACCGAACGTCGTTCGGCGGAGGATTAGCCGGTACACGAGAAGAAGACGCGCGTACTGCTCCTGCTGAGCGATCCGTCCTGCAGCAGGAGACGACTGATGAAGAGCCGACAGTCCCTTCTTCTGACAGGTTGTTGGGTGGACTGGTGCGCAGTCAGGAGCGCCCCAAGCGGGGAAAGAAGAGCAAAGCGGATCAGGACGTGGAACGCACCGAAAAGATCGCTGCCGAAATGGAAGCTTTTGCCGTTCCCGCCGGCGCTCAGGAGGAGCTTCCACCCCTGGACCTGCTCACTCCCGCGCCAATACGCAATGCGGATCTAAGCAGGCGCGAGTTGGAGGCGATGGGCGTGAAGCTCAAGGACGCGTTGAGGACTTTTCGAGTTGAAGCTGAGATCGTTGGGAGGACAACCGGGCCTGTTGTCACCCAATTCGAGGTTGAGCCGGCGGCCGGCGTCAAGGTTCGTCAGATTGCGAATCTCGCCAATGACCTGGCGCTTGCAATGCGCGCGCAAAGCATTCGCATCGTAGCGCCGATTCCGGGGCGTGGCGCAGTCGGCGTCGAGGTTCCGAATCCCGTAGCTGAGATGGTGGCCTTTCGCGAACTACTCGAATCGCGGGAGTTTCAACACTCCAAGGCGATTCTTCCCATAGCGCTAGGCAAGGATCTCGAAGGGAAACCGGTCATCGCCGATCTGGCGAAGATGCCTCACCTCCTCATCGCGGGCGCGACAGGATCTGGAAAATCCGTGTGCATCAACACGCTCATCACCAGCCTGAGCTACCGGCACACGCCGCGTACGCTGCGCTTTCTGATGGTCGACCCGAAGATGGTCGAGCTATCAGTTTACAACACGCTACCGCATCTCCGACACAAGGTGATCACCGACAACCGCGACGCCGCCGCGGTACTGAAGTGGGCGGTCATGGAGATGCAGGAGCGCTATCAGCTTTTCGCTGCAAATGGATGCCGCAACATTCAGGATTTCAATCGCCGAGCGCTCGGCGGCGCGCCGCTGATGCACCCAAAAAACGTGGAGGTGGCATTCGAAAATCTCACCTACTCGGGCGGGATTTTACCTTACATCGTTGTCGTCATCGACGAACTGGCGGATCTCATGATGACGGTCCAGGGCGAAATCGAAACGCCGCTCGCCATGCTGGCGCAAAAGGCGCGTGCGATCGGCCTGCACATGATCCTCGCAACTCAACGGCCAAGCGTAAACGTCATAACGGGCTTGATCAAGGCGAATTTCTCGAGCCGGATTGCGTTTCGGGTGGCGTCTCAGGTGGACAGTCGAACCATCCTTGATGGAATAGGTGCGGAAGCGCTATTGGGAAATGGTGACATGCTGTTCATTCCGCCCGGAAAATCAGAGCCTGCTCGGCTTCAGGGCGCGTTCATCTCGAGCGAGGACACTGAACGATTGATGGGCTGGTATGCTGAACGGCGCGAGGCAAAGCGGCGGGAGTTTGAGCTACAAGGGCTCATCCCCGAGGAGCCGCTGGCACATGAACGCGACATTCTCGAAGAAGTGCGGGAACGCGAGCAATCCGAAAGCGGCCATGTGCAAGATGGGAACGACGCAGACGAACTGGATCGCGATAAACTCTTTCGCGAAGCTGCCGAGATCGTGATTCAGTATCAGCAGGGATCTACTTCTCTACTGCAGCGGCGCCTGAAAGTGGGGTATGGACGAGCGGCGAGAATCATCGATCAGCTGCATGACGCAGGCGTGCTCGGACCTGCCGAGGGCTCCAAAGGTCGCGACGTTCTGATTGGGTCGGCGGAGCTGGACGCGATTTGTAGGCGCGAGTGATGGTTGCGAAGCGGCGTGCGCTGGTGCGCGACGAGTGCGGTGCCCGGTGCCTGGTGTTCGGTGCCCGGTTGGTGCTGCGCGGTTACCGGGAGAGAAAAGGGAAGAACTTCGGAATCTGAGTTGGAATGGTGCTCAGCGAGATAAAGTGATGCGGGTGGTCGTCCGGGAGCTGGTACCTTCTTGCGCATGGCGACAGAGGCACAAGCATTCGGCGAGCTGGGCGAGCGGATCGCGTCACACTGGCTGCGGCGGAAGGGATGGCGAATGCTGGGTCGCCGGTTTCGGAATGGACACCGGGATATCGACCTGGTTGTAGAATGCGACGACACCGTCGTCTTCGTCGAGGTTAAAGCTCGCCGCACCAATGACTTTGGCGGCCCAGTCGAAGCGGTTGGATGGCGCAAGCGCCGAGAGCTGACGCGATCTGCGCAAGTGTGGATAGATCGCTTTGGGCGACCCGGGCAGAGCTATCGATTCGATGTTATCGGTGTGCTCGTGGATCAGACCGGAGTTTGGGTTCGGCATGTGGAAAACGCCTTTTTAATTACGTCGCGCGCTTGACTCGGAGGCGACATCTTCGCATTTTGTTCGGGTGAATAATTCGGCCAAATTTGTCGTTTTGCCGACCCGACAGGAAGCGCGACGCACTCTTCCCTAAACTCGAGAGGATGGACCGATGGCTGTGACATCGATGCAGGACGATAAGAAGAAAGCGCTCAGTCTGGCTATCTCACAGATCGAAAAAAGCTGCGGCAAGGGATCGATCATGAAAATGGGCGATAGCGAGCGAGTGCCTATCGAGGCTATCTCCACGGGCGCAATCAACCTGGATGCGGCCATTGGAATCGGCGGCATTCCGCGTGGCCGTATAACCGAAATCTACGGACCGGAGTCGAGTGGAAAGACGACGCTTTGCCTGCATGTCGTCGCTAACGCCCAGAAAGGTGGTGGCGTGGCCGCATTCATCGATGCGGAGCACGCGCTGGACACGGAGTATGCGAAGCGGCTTGGTGTGGATGTCGACAATCTCCTCGTTTCTCAGCCGGACACCGGCGAGCAGGCGCTCGAGATTACCGAAATACTCGTCCGTTCGGGTGCTGTCGATATCGTCGTAATCGATTCGGTCGCCGCTCTGGTGCCAAAGGCGGAGATCGAGGGCGACATGGGCGATTCTCATGTCGGACTGCAGGCGCGGCTGATGAGTCAGGCGCTGCGGAAGCTCACGGGCGCAATCTCGCGCTCGAAGACCTCGGTTGTCTTCATCAACCAGCTTCGTGACAAGATTGGGGTGATGTACGGCAGTCCCGAAACCACCACCGGCGGAAAAGCGCTCAAGTTCTACGCTTCAGTGCGCCTCGACATTCGGCGGATGCTGCAGGTGAAGGACAAGGACGAGATCGTCGGATCTCATGTAAAGGTCCGCGTCGTCAAGAACAAGGTTGCGCCGCCGTTTAAGCAGGCGGAGTTCGATATCATGTACGCCGAGGGCATTAGCCATACTTCATTGCTGGTCGACATCGGCGCGGAGTCTGGTATCATCGAGAAGTCCGGTGCCTGGTATAGCTACAACGGACAAAAGATCGGGCAGGGCCGAGAGAACGCGAAAATGTTTCTCAAGGACAATCCCGCAATGGCCCTCGAGATCGAGGCCAAAGTCAAGACGGTGCTCGGCATAACGCCGCTTGTAAATGGGAGTGGTGGCGACACCGAC
>JACDCM010000120.1 GCA_013817545.1 Gemmatimonadaceae bacterium
GCCTCCAAGTGCGGAGGCGATTCCACTGCGGCTAGCCACTGCACCGCGCCGGGATACGACAACCCGAACGTACCCACCTTGCCGTTAGACCAGGGCTGCGCCGCCGCCCATTCAATCGTGTCGTATCCGTCGAGTCCTTCCTGCCGGTACGGATCGAAGCGCCCATCGGAGCGGTATCGCCCGCGCACATCCTGCACGACGACGGCGTAGCCTCGTGCGACGGCCTTGGCGAAGATGACATAGTCGCGCACCGCCGATTCGGCGCCGTAGGGAGTCCGGTACACCAGAGTCGGGAAGCGCCCTGCCGCTGCCGGACGCATCACGATGGCGCGAAGCACTACAGCGTCACGCATCGGGATAACAATGCTGGAGTCGACGACCTGAGCATGTGCGCGTGGAGCGATAACGCTGGTCGAGACGACAGCCGCGCCAAGAGACGCAAGCGCGATACTGGCTAAGATCACCGGTTTCATACGGTACCGTTATTGACACGCTGGATACAGACGCCGTCGTGCGGCGGCCTCGCTTCGTTCGTCCTCGTCACTCTTGCCGTAGCGCGACCACCGGATCCACGCGTGTCGCTCGCATTGCCGGGATGAAGGTGGCCAGCATTGCTATCCCCGCCAGGAGCAGCGGCACAGCAACGAAGGTGAACGGGTCAATGGCGCGCACGGAGTACAGTTGGCTTTCCATGAGGCGCGTGAGGGCGAGCGCACCCACAATTCCGATACCTACTCCGATCAGCGCGAGCGTCATTCCCTGCCGGATAACGAGCTGAAGAACGTTCCCGCGAGGAGCGCCGAGCGCCATCCTGAGACCGATTTCGCGCGAACGCTGGGTCACCGAGTACGACATGACACCGTAAATGCCGATTGATGCGAGCAGAAGCGCGATCCCGGCGAACAAGCCAAGGAGTAGCATTGCAAACCGGCGCTGACCCACCGACGATTCAACTTGCGCTTCCATTGTCGCGATGGCCGACAGCGGAACGTCGCGGTCGAGAGAGTGAACGGCGGCGCGGACGGCTGGCAACACGGCCAACGGGTCGCCCGCGGACCGAACGGCGATGGACATGGCGCCTCCGAAGTTCTGGCCGGTCTGCGGGTAGGGGAGATACATCTGAACGCGCGCTTCTGCGTCGAGTCCCTCGTGTTTTGTGTGACCGACTACGCCGACCACGGTAATCCATCGAGTCGAATCGCCGGTGGCTGAGCCAAACGTGATGCGCTTCCCGATCGGGTCCACCGTCGGCCAGAAGCGCTTCACCATCTCGTCGTCCACGACCGCGACGACAGGCGCACTCGGACCGTCCTGGTTGGTGAAACCCCGCCCTTTGAGCAGCGGAACGCGCAAAGTCTTGAAGAATTCCGCGCTGACTATACGGATGTCGCCCCACGGACCCGGTTGGTTGGGAGCCGGCTGGTGGCCCTCGACGGTAAAGCTCCCGGTGGACCAGTTGCCACTGAACGGAAGCACCGACGTAGCACCGACCGATTGAACGCCCGGCACGGCTGCGATCGCCGGCAACAGCTGGTCATAAAACGCAATCTGCGTGGTATCCGACGCGTACTTCGCGCGCGGCAGTGAGAGCCCAAATGTCAGCAAGTTTCTCTGATCGAATCCAGGCTCCACCTGCTGCAACCGACCAAACGATTTGATGAGTAGACCGGCCCCTATGAGGAGCATGAGGGCCAGCGCCACCTCGGAGACGACCAGTACGCGGCGAGCCGTCTGTCCTCCGCCATCTCCGGCCGAGCTGCGGCCGCCCTCCTTGAGCGTTTCCTGCAGGTCGGTTCTGGTGGCCTGAAGGGCCGGTACCAGCCCGAACAGCAGTCCCGTTACCAACGACACTAGCAACGTGAACGCCATCACTGTCCCGTCGATGCCCATCTCGTCCACTCGCGGGATGTTGGCGGGGTTCAGCGCGACAACGCTCCTTACCCCCACCCAGGCCAGGGCGAGTCCGAGCACACCACCCAGAAATGACAGCACCACGCTCTCGGTGAGGAGCTGCCGGATGAGATCCCACCGCTTGGCACCGAGCGCGCTTCGGATGGCTACTTCCTTGGTGCGACTGGCCGCTCGGGCCAGGAGCAGATTGGCGACGTTGGCGCAAGCGATGAGCAGCACGAAGCCCACCGCCCCGAGCAGCACCAGGAGCGCCGGGCGAATCGCGCCAGTCGCCTTCTCGAGCATCGGCGTCACCTTGAGAGTCCAGTCCGGCGCATACGCATCAGTGTATTGCAGCTTGAGCTGGTTGGCGAACGCCGCCATATCGGAGCGCGCCCTCTCGGTGGTGATGCCCGGCTTCAATCGCGCTGTGAGCGCGAGGAACTCGTTGGTGCGCCGGTCGTCGCCGAAAGCCTCTTCTCTGAGTGCCAGGGGGACCCACATTTCCGCATTGCGATTGACGAAGTCGCGGAAGCTGGGCGGCATCACGCCGACGACGTCGTAGCTTTCCCCGTTGAGCGTCATCTTTTTTCCAATCGCGCTCGCCTCGCCGCCGAACAACCGCTTCCACAGCCCGTCGCTGATTACCACTACCTTTTCACTGCCGGGTCGATCCTCTTCGGGCAGGAGAGGTCGTCCTCTTGCGACGGTGACGCCGAGCGTCCGGAAAAAGAGGCCTGAAACTCTCGACGCATTGACCCGTTGCGGGTCGCCCATCCCCGTGAGCGCGGGGTTCCATCCTGTCTGGACTGCGACCCCGTCGAAGGTGCGCGCTTTGTCCCGGAGATCGCGGTATCCGGGCGCCGATGCGCCAGCCTCGAGATTATTGAGCGACGGGTAGAAGTGATCTACCGCGATAAGACGCTCCGGCTCCCTGTACGGGAAGGGACGCAAAAGCACGGTATTCACCACACTGAAGATCGCTGTGTTGGCGCCAATTCCGAGCGCAAGGGTAACCACGACGATGAGAGAAAAGCCGGGGCTCTTGCGGAGCCGACGCAGAGCGTAGCGCAGGTCCTGGAGTACGAAGTCCATATCGGGAGTCTGAGGGGACGGTCATGATTCATCAAGGCCCAAACTCGCCGCTTTACGGGCCGAAGAGTTGGATACCTCGAGCTGCGAAATGGTTGGATGTGGTGATCTTGCCAGCAGAAGCTGAGACGAGCGGAACATCACACAAGGTCATTGCGAGGACGCGGAACGTCCGCGGCAATCTCCTCGCTCGAGACAGGAGATTGCTTCACCGTTTCGCGGCTCCCGACGACAATCACGCTGGAAACAAACGCCGTCGTGTGGGTGCACCCAACTTCGTTACGCAGCGAGTCTGGCGCGCGCGTCAGGCACCTCTAACTTATCGCGGCGTTCCGCAGGGTCCCCCAGATATCGCACGCCGAGTTCAGGTTGCATCTCCCCACGCCGAGGTCAAGTCTATGCTGAATCGGATCGTCGCAACGTTGTGCGCCTTCGGGCTTTGCCTCGTGTCAGGTTCCGTTCCCGTGCACGGGCAGGGTCAGGCTACCACGGGAATTGTGCGCGGCTTTGTGGCGGATTCATCCGCCGAGAGCGTCGTCGGTGCGATGATAACGCTGCGCAACGTGAACACCAACTTCGAGCGAACCACTCAGACAAATGCGCGCGGCGTCTTCGTCGCCACGTTGCTTCCGCTTGGGACCTACGACGTGACGGTTCGCTCTCTCGGATTCAGACCCGAGCGACGGCCAGGCATAGTGGTGAGGCTCGGCGAGACCGTTGATCTTCCATTCACTCTTGCGCGCAGCGCGGTTGAGATCGCCGGAGTCGAGATCACCGGCGATGCGTCCATAGTGGACGCCGGCCGGTCGGCGGCCGCGACGCGCCTGAGCGAGGAAGTGGTTTCCGGCCTGCCGAACAACGGCCGCAATTTTCTCAACCTTACCTTGCTGACACCGAACGTCGCCATCGTGCAGGGTCCCGATGGCGACGAGCTGAGCGTCGGAGGCCAACGCGGCATTCACAACAACGTGTCCGTCGACGGCGCCGACTTCAACAATCCGTTCTTCGGTGAGCAGCGGGGCGGCCAGCGGCCGGCATTCACATTCAATCTCGATGCCGTACAGGAGATGGTGGTGGTGAGCAACGGAGCCAGCGCGGAATTCGGTCGCTCGGGGGGCGGTTTTGTGAATATCGTCACGAAATCGGGTACCAACGATCTGCATGGAACCGCGCATTACTATGGCAAGTCCGACAAGATCTCCTCGGATTTTGCGCGCGGTGGCGGCAATCCGAATTTTGCGCAACATCAGTTCGGCTTCACACTCGGCGGACCTATCAAGAGAGATCGCGCCTTCTTCTTTCTAGCCTACGATCAGCAGGAGTTCAACCAGACCAAGCAGACGAACCCTGATCGCATCGATCCCAGGCTCCGGCAGTATTTCGACTCGGCGTTCGGCGGTGCATTGCGCGGCGACGCTGGACCGATTCGGCGAACCAACGATGCGAATGCACTACTCGCGAAGCTGGACTATCGCTTCTCGAGCGAACACAATTTGTCGCTCAAGTACAACTACACCAACTCCAAACAGATCAACGGCACATTCGATGTGGATGAGTGGGGACGGAGCGCCAATGCGGTGGAGAAGGACTATTCCCACGCCGTGAATGGCAGCCTGTCTTCTGTTCTTTCACCGACGATATCGAACGAGTTCCGCTTCCAGCTTTCCCGCGAGGATCGACCGCGGCCGTACGAAGGACCCACCATCGATGGGGAGCGTCCATTTCCCGATACAGGAGCGGACTTCGCCAATGGCTATCGGTTTGGCATGCCGTTCTTCATTCCGATCCAGGCGTATGACACACGCATCCAGGTGCTCGACAATATTTCCAAAGTCATGGGCACGCACCTGTTCAAGTTCGGCGCGGAGTGGAACCGAACGGAAGAGAAGCAGACATTCGTCGGATTTGCTAACGGCCGGTACATCTTCAGCAGCGTCGACGGTTTTCTGAATTACGCGGCAAACCCGCGCTATGTGGAGTGCTTCGACAATGCAAACGGAAGCTTTGTCACGTCCAACGTTGTGGGCGATTGTCCGCAGGGGAGCAGCATTGGCGGTCCGCTGCTCTTCTACCTTCAGTTCGCCCCCGTTCCTCCATTTACATCAGCGGAGGAAGCCGGCACGCAACGCCTGACGCAACATGAGATCGCGCTCTACTTGCAGGATACATGGCAGCCGCGGAGCGATCTCACCGTGAACTACGGTCTTCGGTGGGAAGCACAGATTCAACCGGAACCTCTGACGCCGGCCGGCGAAGTATTTTTCGCGCCGTACATCGGGACAACTCGCATGGGGCGTGAGTTCCCATCGGACGGCGAAATCCCTTCCGACTGGAAGATGTTCCAGCCTCGCCTGGGAATAGCCTGGGATCTCGACGATGACGGCACCAAGGTTCTCCGCGGAAGCGCGGGTCTGTACTACGCCCGCATCCCGGGTCTCGTTGTGGCTGGTACCCGCACAAGCAACGGCTCGATAGGACAGAACATCTTCCGCGCGAGTTTCTTCAATGGATTCGGCCTCACGCCGCCGAGTTATCCTGATCTTGTCCCGACCGCCAACGTCTTCCCGGATCATCCGGGCGTGACGGTCACGCACAAGGATTTCAGAAATCCGCGTACCGCCGCGTTCAGCGCGGGCTTCGAGTGGCAGGTGTCCGAGGGATGGGCACCGTCGATCTCGTACAACTATTCCCGCACAGACTTTCTCACGCGCTTCGTCAATCGCAACGATCCGGTGTTCGGCAACGGCACGGTCGGTCCATTCCGGACGGGTCTGCCGGCGCAAGCGAATGCGTCCGCTGGAGCGGCGGACACGCTTAACGGAATCGATGTTCTCACCGTCGTCGAGAGCAGCGCGAAGTCACGCTTTCAGGGTGTGACCGCGTCGCTCAAGGGGCGCGTGACACAGGCGATCGACTTCCAGGCGAACTATACCATCTCGTGGGACAAGTCCGACGACGACAACGAGCGTGATCCGTTCAGCTTCCGTTACGCGCGGGCGGACCAGCTTGACGCCGAGTATGGATACTCCGATCGCGACCAACGTCATCGCGTCAACCTCTGGCTTCTCGCCAAGGCTCCATGGGAGCTGCACTTCAACAATCGCGTCAGCTACTACTCAGCTCAACCGATATCCGAGAAGTGCGAGGACAACCGCGGGTCGGGCGAGCGCGCGGCAAGCGCAGCCGAACGCATCTGTGCGAATGGCAGTATTCTCGAGCGGAACACGCTCCGCAAAGACAACGAGTACTTCTCATGGGACGTGAGAATCTCGCGCCCCTTCCGCGTTTCAAATCGTGGAAGCGTGGAAGCCGTGCTCGAGGTGTTCAACGTGCTGAACACCGACAACTTCAGGGATCCGGCTGCCGTGGCGCCGCTCTTCAATTTCGATGGGACGATCCGTTCGGGATTGGGGGATCCGAGGCAGCTTCAGGCCGGGCTGAGGTACGTGTTTTAAGAAGTGGACAGTCAGTAGTGAATCGCGAACGTTGAACACTTTCACTGTTCACGCATGCGGCGGGTTCTCATTATCGGTTCGGGCGGAGCGGGAAAGTCGGCGCTGGCGCGGCGCATGGCCGAACGGCTCTCGCTCCCGCTCATTCACCTTGATAGGATGTACTGGCACCCCGGTTGGAAGCTCCAACGCGTCGCTCTACTCGTGCCGGATCGCCTCGATCGGCGACAACCGGGAGGCCCTGAGTGCCGGATACGTTCCGAAAACAAGGCCGACGACCAACGGCGCAGCCACAGCCACGGCCAGCGTCCCCACCGAAAAGCCGGCATGAATCGGCACTCCGCTTTGCGAGCGCATGAACGCCGCCACGGCAACAGCCACTGCGACGCCAAGCGCCGTTCCGAGTATGCCGCCGATGCCCGCGATTGCCACTGATTCGGCGAGGAACTGCGCCAGAACATCCTTGTTGCGCGCACCAGTGGCCTTTCGAACTCCGATCTCGCGCGTTCGCTCGGTTACCGGGGCGAGCAGCACGTTCATGATCCCGATCCCTCCAACGACAAGCGACACACCGGTGATAGCGCCCATCAGCAGCTTGAAGAGCCGCACCGCGGTCGCCGCTTGCTCGCCTTCGCTCTGGTAGCTCGAGACGACGACCTCCTCGCCCCATTTGGGATATCGTTGCGCAAGCCAACGTTCGGCGTTCGCCCGCACCGCGGCCACATCTTCCACGCGCCGCGCGACGAGCGCCAACTCGGGCACCGGCGGATCGGGTGCGCGCGCCAGAGCTTCCCGCGCCGACGTGATCGGAACGTACAGGGCCAGTCGCCGTGGCCCCGGGCCGTCCGCCTGATTATCCGGAGACATGACACCGATCACTTTCCAGCCTTCGCCATTCAGGAACACCTCGCGCTGCACAAGCGAAGCAGGCAGCTCCGCCGATCCCGCGAGCGCGTCCGCCAACGGATTGGAAAGCACGGCTGCGTCGACTACGGTAAATGTCGGGTACGAAGTCCGCGGGATCGGCTGGCCATCAACCATGTCCTGCGTGCGCGGCGCGATCGACACCGATTGCAGGCGGCCATCACCTGCGATCTGGTCGCGCATGCTGCGCTCGAACGCACGCCGTGCCGGAAATGAAACCGAAGAGCTCAGCCCAGCTGGTCGGTGCGCCCCATGCGGTAAACGCGGCCGCCTGCAGTGGTGCGAAAAGGTTTTGCATGATTCAGAATAGCCCGAATCGCCCGGCTCTTTTCCTAGAACACGATATCGATGCCCGCCGTCGTAGTGAAAAAGTTTTTCTCGAAGCCCGCGGGCGCTTTGGAGATGTATGCGTCGAACACGCTTATGACGAACCGAGGCGCGACACCAGTGGTACCGACAGCGCCGCCTGCATCCTCAATTCATACGCTTGATCCTTCTCGGCTGGAACCGATGCGCGAATCGATTGAGTCAGCTCGGCGCCATTCCTGCCGACCGCCATCCGAAGCGCTTCCAGAAAGGACACTGCTGCAAATCCCTGCGACTCGTTCGGACCCACAAAATTCTGACCGACGAACGCAGGCCCCGCGCCCAGCTCCAGCGATGTGCTCGGCGAAAGTTTAATTTGCCGGCCTACTCGCGCAGAGTACACCTGCTGCAGATACATTCCGAGCGCGGAGCTGTGGAGAAACGTCCCCTCCATGCTTAACTGCGCCTTGTTGCCGGGGAAGTGAGTCAGGTAGCTCGCGAGCCCCGTGTAGTCTCGCGTAATCGCGGCCGCCGAGTTTCTCGTTGTCTTGGAGTCATAGCCGGCGCGGGCATCGACGATAATCCGCTGCCGTCCCCATCCGCAGCTTCGCGGCTGAACCCAGTTGACCAGCTCGCCGCCTCCGCCGTATTTGTCGGCGTCGTCCGTCCCCCTGATGATGCTTGCGTCCAACCTGAAGTTGAGGCGCGGCCCAGCTGCCGGCGTGTCGTTCGCCACACAGACATTTCCGATATTCTGTTGGCTCGATACGACGACGGGCGTCGCTGTAATCGCGACGAGCGCGACCAGGCAACAATTCCAGCGTAGATTTGTTCGCGCTTGTGGCACGGAGTCGCTCCTCGAATGCTGCGAGAGGGGAACGCGATTCGGTGCGGCCTCGTGCATACCGGCCTCAGCGAGTGAATGCAGCATAGCGTGACGAAGCATTTGAGTTAGCATGCAGTTAGGGAGGAGTTCAGGCGGTCACGGTAGTGTAGCAAGCAGGACGAATTCGTGCGTGAACCGTGGCGTCGGCTACCGATTTCACGTCTATTGTACACCACGCCCCGAATCCGTTTTTGGTAACCTGCACTGGATCCGATTTTGAGAGAGACTACCAAGTATGTGAGAATGGACGCCTTGGGTGATTCCGGGCAATCTATAAATGATTTCAGCGACGACCCGAGGTCCCGGACGATGCAGCGGGTCTATCTCGCGCTCGCTGTTCTGGGCTTCGTGATTCCCAACGTGTTCACGTTCATGGAGTCCGTAGAAACGGGGAATATTCTCTTCTGGACTGACCCCGTGCGCACCATGACTGAACTGTTCATCAACCGAACTAGCACGGCGTTCGCGCTCGACCTGATTCTCGTCGTAGTCGTCGCCTTCATATGGATGTCGCAGGAAGCCCGGCGCGTCGGAATCCCGCGCGTTTGGCGGTTCTGGATTCTCGCACTCCTGTTCGGGCTTTCCGGAACCTTGCCACTCTTTCTCTACGTAAGGGAACGGAAGCTGGCGGCTTAGTCCTAGTAACGCACTCAGTTGGATCACGAATCCAACTCGGCGTCCTCTACCTCCGTCCAGCCTCCCGCTTCCCGCTTCCGCCTCCCGCTTCTCACTTGACCGTAGACGAGTCGCCCAGAGCCGGCCGCCGCGAGTGGATCGGACTGGCAGTGCTCGCGCTACCCTGTCTGCTTCTCGCGATGGATCTTACCGTGCTCCATCTCGCGGTGCCGGCGCTGAGCGCGGACCTCGAGCCAAGCAGCGCGCAGCTGCTATGGATCGTGGACATTTACGGATTTCTGATCGCCGGGTCGCTCATTACGATGGGCACGTTGGGCGACCGTATCGGCCGGCGCCGCCTGTTGCTGACCGGCGCGGCGGCGTTCGGCGTCGCATCGGTGCTGGCCGCGTTCTCGACCACCGCGGAGATGCTGATCACAACGCGGGCACTCCTGGGTGTCGCAGGCGCGACCCTGATGCCGTCCACCCTGGCGCTGATCCGCAACATGTTCCACGACCCGCGCCAGCGCACGGTCGCGATTGCTGTATGGCTGAACTCATTCATGGTGGGCGGCGCGCTCGGTCCGCTGCTCGGCGGGGTGATGCTCGAATACTTCTGGTGGGGCTCCGTGTTCCTCCTGAATCTGCCGGTCATGGCATTGCTGCTTGTGCTCGGCCCGGCGCTGTTGCCTGAAAATCGCGATCCCAGTGCAGGCCGGCTGGATCTGCTGAGCGCCGGGCTGTCGCTCGTCGCGATGTTGTCGATATCTACGGCATCAAGAAAGTCGCGCAGGACGGGTTCGGCGCGCTAGCCGCAATCTCCATGATTGCTGGCCTCGGTCTCGCTACCGCGTTCGTGGTTCGTCAGCGATCGCTGAGCGATCCATTAATCGACCTGCGTCTTTTTCAGGCGCCCGCGTTCAGCGCATCGGTGTGCACGCAGCTGGTCTCGCTCACCGCAATGGCCGGGGTTTATCTATTCTCCGCACAGTACATGCAATTGGTTCTCGGGCTATCTCCGCTTCGTGCCGGCCTGTGGATGTTGCCATGGACGGCCGCCGGAATTACAGCTTCAATGCTGACCCCAGCGATCGCGCGCCGCATCCGGCCGGCCTACGTGATGGGCGCAGGCCTCGCTCTGTCAGCGGTCGGGATGGCAATGCTGACCCAGCTTGGAGATGCGGCCGGACTAACCGTAATCGTGGCGTCGTTCGTCATCACTTCGGCGGGGCTCCATCCGGCGTTGACGCTGACCACCGACATGATAATGACCGTTGCGCCCCCCGATCGCGCTGGTGCCGCCTCGGCGATCTCCGAGACCAGCAGTGAGCTCGGTCTCGCGCTCGGCATGGCCATACTCGGCAGCGTCGGAACCGCATCGTATCGAAGTATCATGAGCGAGAGCGTTCTCAG
>JACDCM010000466.1 GCA_013817545.1 Gemmatimonadaceae bacterium
CTCGGCAACCCAGCCGCCGACAAGGAGCGGCTACGCCGCATCTCTCCTCTCTTTCATGCAAAGAACATCACGAAGCCGCTCATTGTGCTGCAAGGCGCCAACGACCCACGCGTGCTCAAGGTGGAATCCGACGAGATCGTGGCCGCGGTGCGTTCCAACGGCACACCGGTAGAATACGTCGTCTTTCCGGATGAGGGGCACGGCTTCGTTAAAAAGGCGAACGAGATGAAGGGTTACAAGGCGATTCTGGATTTTCTGGAGGTGCATCTGAAGAGGCAGAAGGCGATGTGAGATTGCGACAGGATTGCGGATTGCGACAGGATTGCTACTGGGAAGATTCAGAAGTACGTCTTGCGCGGCGGGCGGGGCGCAGTGGCACCGCAGTGAAGCTCGCCATAATCATCCAGCATGTTCTTCATCAACCGTGAGCGCGAACAGCAAAGTCCCGATTGACCCAATGGCACCTGCGGCCAGGAATGGAATTGTTGGTGAGATTTGCCAGAGCACACCACCCAAAAAGGCGGCCGGCGTAATGGCCAGGCTTCTGAGCAAATAATACAGCCCGACCGAGCGTGCCCGAAGATGCGGCTCGGCGAGATCCACGATCAGTGCCTTCCGCGCCGGCTCCCCGATCTCACGCAGTCCTCCAATCACAAATGCGAGAACGAGCATACCGAAGCTTTTGGCGAAGACGACCGCTATCGGAAAGAGCGAGAACGCAGCGAAGGTCGCTAAGACGAACGGCTTTCGGCCGACTTTGTCGGCGATGCGGGCGGCGGGGATGTAGACCAGTATCGACGTCACCATCTGTACGGCAACCAGCGCACCGAACTGTGGAGCGGAGATGCCGACAATGTTCGTGGCATACAGCACGATAAAAACTTCCACGAGTGCTTCACACGTGCGAATAAACACGTCGGACGCAAGCAGCTTTCGGAACGTTGCGGGGAGCGCACGCCACACTCCAACGATGTTCGTGGGCCCGTGCTGAACGACCACCGGAATGCTCACGCGCGTGACCACGACAAGGGTCATGATCGCGAGTATGCCGCTCGCTACCAGTCCGACTCTTACTCCCTGACGCACTCCGTACGCAACGATCGCAAGCCCGCCGAGCGTCGGAGCGATGGCGATCGGGATTCGGCGCAGAATGGACTGCACCGTGAAGCCCATTGCACGACGCCCCTTTGGTAGAGCGTCTCCGACCACGGCGAACAGAGTTGGCGACGCCATGCTTGTCCACGCCATGGCTAGCACGAGGCCGCCGAAGATGAACGGCCACGACGGCGCGAGCCAATAGATGGCGTAGCCCGCGATGGCCAGGCTGACGAACAGGAGCAGCGCCCGTCGACGCCCGTAGCGGTCGGCAACCCAGCCACCGGGATACGCGTAGACCCCGTCGAGAAAATCGCGCGTGGTGCCGTACAGACCGATGACGGCGACCGGCGCGCCGAGGGCCTCCAGATACTTGGGCATGAAGCGCTTCCACAGCTCCTCGCCGAGTCCCATGAGAAACATCGCGCCAGACACGGCCACGATGTTTCGCTCCAATCCGAAAAATGCTACCGCGCGCGTCCGGCGCGTCATGGATTCTGGTGCTTCCGCGCTGCCTGTTCCGCTGGGTATCAAGGGGTCAGAGTCGTTGAACGATGCTGATATATGCGTTCAAACGGTGCGCCAGGACATGGATGCCATCGATGAAACCCGTCGCGCTACGAACGCTGGAAGGGTGCTGGGGAGCACCCTTCCAGCACGAGCTTGAGACCCTGTTACAACGCAGCCTGAAGCAACTGCCGCACATGGTGATCGTCGCAGCGACTCATTTCGGGCGACCTCTTCAACGACTCTGACCCCCTTGAACGCCGCGCTACCCAACTGCGAATTGAATAAGGCGTCGAGCGATCGAGGATTTGCTTGCATAGAGTCGAAGTTACACCGCTGGGGGGCGTCGCGCCGGTTGCTCAATGATATGATAGGCCAAGGTTGGTCGAGAGCGAACGGCAGCTCTCTCTCTCTCTCTCTCTCTTGTCGGGCGCGTGCGCGGCGGCACATTGTTCGTTTGACCAGAACGCGGGTCTCGTCGTCCGCCCACCTCGCGCCACTTCACCGAAAGGGTGTGACGCAGCTGTCAGTGTCCGGCGCTACATTTGTGCCGACCTAGACCGCACTTCACTCCGTAACCTTGGTGACGATCCGATGGCAGCTCGTACCGATGATGTTTTGTTTAGCTTTTTTGCGCTAAAGAGGCGGTCGTACGTGATGGAGGGATCCGTTGTTCGAGACAATGGGCAAATGACATTGTATGTACCGGTAGAGGATGATGAACCGTACGTAATAATGGGGGATGCCTCAACGCCGATTATCACCGGCCGACACAAGGGTACGCCTGACGATGTTGAGGTGATTGCTCGATGGGCGCTTCTGGGAGATACGTACGTGGGCATTTGGGATGAAGAGGGGAGCGTACATTCTTTTCATTCCAGCTTCCTGGATAGCAGCAACACACGTTTTTGGACATCGATGTCAGACCTGCTGCGTATCTTCGAGGGTAAACCAGATCGTCGAAGCCGCGGGGTCGAGCGGCGCGACGTCGGACATGTCGCCTTGCCTGGGCCAGGAATCTCGAGACGTTCCGAAAGCTCGACGAGCCGCTGCTCCGGAGTAAGGCGGAGGATGCGCGACACACCACCCAGCATATGGGATGGTTCGGCGCTGCCTGGCCGAAGCGCCGTCTCCAATTCGAAGCCCGCGGCGGCGAGGAGTCGCGCCAGTGTCTCCCACGTCGGGCTCGTCATCCCGCTTTCGATTCTTGCGACAACCGACTGCGCGGTGGCCGCGCGCCGAGCAAGCTCTCGCTGAGTGAGGCCGGCGCGCATGCGACGACCTGGTTGTGGAGATAAAGAGCGTGTCGCCTCGGCTCACCGGGCGCATCAGGAGTAAGCAGGCGGTGCTGGACCTCGGCGCGTACAAGGTGAGCCTGGATGCAACCTTCTATGTTGCGGTGGCGAAAGCTGGCAAGTGAATGGGCCTGAGCTAAGCCGAGGGCTTTTGTGACAACGTCACAGGAGGGGGAGCCGACGGGAGCGGAGCCTCCTGACCTGAGCGAGGGGCGGGCTAACCCTGCCCCTGAAGTCGGCAACTACCTGGCAATGCTCGGGTGGGCGGCCGACAGCTTCGTACACATCGTCGCAATGTTGATCCTTGGTTGGTGGGCGGCTCGCCAACATCCAGCCTACGCTGCCGGTGCCGCAG
>JACDCM010000467.1 GCA_013817545.1 Gemmatimonadaceae bacterium
GCCTATCACCATGGAGACGTTCGAGATAGCCCGAACGTCACGGTCACACCCACTCGACTAATCCAACAGGCGCCGCACCAATAGACAATTCGGCCATTGCTGCCCATTCGGCGCCTTCCTGGATGATCTCACCTACGCCACAGACCCGGCCGCCGGCAAGTGCAGCGATATGTTGGGCGTCATCGCGGCCAAGAACGCCGTCATAGCCGACAACGCGCTCAATACTCCACAGCGCCCGGCGGTTGGCAGCGGTGCGTACGTGGTGATGGACGACGCGCGTGATTTCTACTTGCACGCGATCGTGATGACCCTCGACAAGAGCCTGTTGGTGGAGAACGTCGGCAGCGGGCCGACGAGCGTTCTGCAATGTGGCGGCACCTGGATTGGCCGTGGATGCATCTATCAAACCGGCGGCATCATAGCCAGCAACAGAGATTTATCAGCAGTCAATCAGGGCGGCGGCGCCATCTCATGCGCGGGCTCCTTGCTTAGGGACCACAAATTCGCTCCCTTCCAACTTCTCCTTCTCACTGCCACTTCTTCCGTTCACCACAGCTCCCGACCTCCTGCCTCCCGCCCCCCGGCCTCCTGCTTCCTGCCTCCCGCGCCCTCCGCGCCTTTTCGCTTCCCGCCCGAGGTAACCGCGCGCATATTTCCGACATTAAATTCTCCCGCCGGAGCAGATGCACGATGGCCCAGTCGGCAACAGCACAGAATCTCTCGCGCACCCCGTTTCACGACGCGCACGTTGCGCTCGGCGCGAAAATGGTGCCTTTCGCTGGCTACGATATGCCGGTGCAGTACCCGTCCGGTATCACTGCCGAGCACAAGGCAGTGCGCGAGAGCTGCGGCCTCTTCGACGTCAGTCACATGGGCGAATTCATGCTACGCGGTGCAGGCGCCATCGATTTCGTGAACTACGTGACATCGAACGACGTAAACGCCCTCGCGGAGGGGCAGGTCCAGTACTCGACCATTCTCAACGAACGCGGCACTATCGAGGACGATTGCCTCGTATACCGGTTTCCCAATCACTTGATGATGGTCGTCAACGCCTCCAACCGCATCAAGGATCTTGAGCACATTCTGCGGCACAAGGATCGCTTCGATTGTACGATCGAGGACATAAGCGATGACATTGCGCTGCTGGCGCTGCAGGGCCCGCAATCGGCTGCAATCCTTCAGACACTGACAAAGACCGATCTGGGCGCTATCAAGTACTATTATTTCGCGGAGGGCACGGTAGCAGGCATGCCGTCCGTGATTTCGCGCACGGGATACACGGGCGAGGATGGGTTCGAGCTGTACTTCGATCCGCGCCACGCAACGGACATGTGGAGCGCCCTTCTTGCGGCGGGCAAAGTAACGCCGGCCGGGCTCGGCGCGCGTGACACCCTCCGCCTCGAGATGGGCATGGCGCTTTACGGTAACGACATTGACGATACTATCACCCCACTGGAGGCAAACCTCGGCTGGCTGGTAAAGCTCAAAAAAGGCTCATTCGTCGGGGGAGAAGCTCTGGCGCGCCAAAAAGCGGAAGGCATAAAAAGAAAACTGGTTGGGTTCACGTCGGACGAGCGAGTATTTCCCCGCCCGGGATTCGGGGTCTACCGTGGCGGTGAGCAACATGGCCTGGTGCGCAGCGGCACGGTCAGCCCAACACTCGGAATCCCGATTGCAACGTGTTATCTCCCCACAGCTATCGCCAGGGAAGGGGAGGGAATCGAGCTCGACATCCGCGGCAAACGGGTTCCAGCCCGCGTGGTCAAACTGCCGTTCTACAAGGAAGGCTCGCACCTGTGATCCACCATACGAACTCCGAACTGCTAGCCAAGGACTGGACGGTGTTCAGTTGATGGGTCGCGGCTACTTGCCCGAGCACCGGTCGCCCCGCTGTGACAACCGAGCACCGGGCACCGCGCTGTGACAACCGAGCACCGTGCACCGAGCATCGAACGCCGGACTCGTGGCGGTTGGAAATCCCGTTTTCCCCATCCCTAGATGCGTCTTGCCATTCTCACGATCTCGGATGCGGGCGTGCGAGGTGACCGCAAAGACACTTCGGGAGATGCCGTGGCCGCGTGGGGAAATTCTCGCCATTATTTCCTTGCCGCTCGCGAAATCGTATCGGATGATTCCGTAAGCATTGTCCGGCAGCTGGTTCAGTGGTGCGATTCTGACGCTGCGGACCTGGTCCTGACAACGGGAGGGACGGGTCTCAGCTCTCGCGACATTACGCCCGAGGCAACCCTGGCCGCCCTGGAACGCGAGGCGCCGGGGATCGCCGAGCGTATTCGCGTTAGTTGCATGCAGTCGTTCCCTCGCGCGGCGCTATCCCGCGGTATTGCCGGCGCTCGTAATCGCACACTCATTGTGAATCTTCCTGGCTCAACCAGTGGTGTGCGCGACGCATTGGCTGCACTCGATCCTATTATCGATCATGCGGTGGCTATCCTTCGGGGCGATGTAACCGATCACTCTGCCGCGGCGCCGTCACGGATACCGTGAAAGCTCTCGTCACGCTCGACGATGTCGAGATGGCCGTGCGATTGAACGCGATGCTGGAGCGCTCCGGCCTGCAGACAACGTTGGTTTCGCCGCTGGACGACCTGTCGTCCGCCGTCGACCGTGCTCATCCCGACGTCATTATCATCACGGCTCGCCTCCTGGAATCTTCGCATCTGGACGTCGTCAGGGAACAGCAATGGGCGGGTGTATCCGTAGTCGGCCTGGCTGATGTCGTCGATCCCGCGATTCATGACAGATTGCGGGCTTCAGGCTATACCGAGGTGTACGCGAAGCCTGCCGACGTAGAGGATGTCTTCGCTGGAATACTGCGGGTACTCGACCGGAGAAGGCTCACGCAGCTCACCGGTTTGTATGGGGAAAGTGAGCCGATTCGGGAGGTGTTGGTCAAGATCGAGCAGATAGCGCCAGTCTCGAGCACTGTGCTGATCGAAGGGGAGAGTGGCACGGGCAAGGAACTCGTGGCGCGCGGGATACATCAGCTCAGTCCCAGGCGCAACAAGCCATTCATCGCGGTGAACATCGGAGCCCTTCCGGAGACTCTCCTGGAGAGCGAGCTCTTTGGCCACGAAAAGGGTGCGTTTACGGGCGCGACCGAGCGCCGCATTGGGCGGTTCGAGCTGGCCCACACCGGAACTCTTTTCCTGGATGAGATTGGCGAGGCTCCGCTTTCCACCCAGGTGAAGCTACTGCGCTTTCTGGAGCAGCGGGAACTGATGCG
>JACDCM010000468.1 GCA_013817545.1 Gemmatimonadaceae bacterium
CGCCGTCGATCGGCGGATGGATCGCTTTACTAAGGTCATGCCGACCCTCGGCACCGACGTAGCACCGTGTCTTCAGGTAGACGTTCAGAATCTTCGCCGCCCAGCCCACGTTTAAGCGCCGCTCGCGAGCGAGGAGATCCTCCACAGCCCGCGCATGCCAAGAATTGAAGTCGCTCTCGCTGATCGGGCCGAGAGCGTTGTCGAAGAGTGAACCAAAGTCGACACGGCCAAGCGCGGTGTATACGTCGCGCCGCGACTTGATCGGGGCGTTGGACCGCAATGCCGATAGGACGGTCCATTCGGCATACTGCGCGATGATATGCGCTCGCACATCTTTGGGGCTAACGTATGCTAGTGTCATGTTGAAAAGGAGCGGGCTTGTCTCCCCATATAGAGGAGCGCACCGCATAGCGCGAAGAACTCGTCCAGAGGTTCCGCGAACGCGAACCCTGTCGCGGGAATACTACTTGGAAATCTCGCAAAGAAACCGCATGGGTTGTGAAGGATACCGAGCGAGAAAAGTGTAGAGCGCGTCGAAATCCTCTGCGTACTGCGCATTATGAGCTCGCCAGATCGCGCCACGATCTCCGACGATTAGCGTAATTCGGCCTCCGAGTCGCAGGCTCAGATGATCCTGTCTTGTAACCGATCCGAGCCGGGCTGCTATATCGGCGGACGGGGACGAATATGCGATCTGGCGTTCTTTCTCGCGGTCGCCCTTGGCGTAGTCTAGAACACGCTTTGTCACAGCAAGTGTTATCTCAGCCACTTGGTGTACCTCGTTCCGGCAAGTGAGTAACTGCAACTACGAACGACCACTTGATTCTTTCGCTCTGTTGCTCGCCTCACCCAAGATCCCGCAGAAACTCCGACGCTGGCTCGACCCCCGTTACCAGCAAATGATCGCGCGCTCGGGTACACGCCACGTACAGCAGATGGCGCTCGGTGTCGTACGCCTCCTCGAGGTCTCCTTCATCCGAAACAGCAGTAATCCGCTCCTGCAGCGGCACGATCTCGTCATCGCAGGCCATCACGGCCACCGCGCGAAACTCCAGTCCCTTGCTCAGGTGCATGATCCCTACCGACACACGGTCCCGCTCCGTCTTTACGTCCTGGTCGAGCAGCGCAACTGGTAGCCCCGCCGCATCCACTGCGGCGCGTGCTCTCGGCAGTTCGGCGGGAGATCGCACGAACACACCCATTTCCTCCGGTGTCACCCCCTCCGACGCGCGCCCCGCCAGCCAGCGCCCAACCACGACAGCCTCCTCCTCCGCACTATCGAGTACGCGAAGAAGCGGGGCCGCGCCGTTGAACACTGAGATCGTGCCGCCCCTCTTCTCTGTGTTGCCGTCCACATCGGAGACCTCCTTACCCAGCAGCCGGTCGGCCTTGGCCCGGATCTGATGCGACGTTCGGTAGTTGATCCGCAACGTGCCCGATCGCCCGCGAATGTCCACACCAAGGGCCTTCCACGAGAAGGGGAGTTGAAAGATCCGCTGCCCCAGGTCGCCGGCGAAGAAGAGGGCATCTGACCGGCCGGCGCCGAGTGCGGCGACAAAGCGGAGCTGAGCCACGCTCACGTCCTGCGCCTCGTCCACCACGACGAAGTCGTATGGCGAGCGATGACCGGCGGCCAAGTGCGAGGCGAGGCGGCTGTACATGTCGGCCTGCGTTACGAGCTTTCGCTCATGCAGCGACGCGCGCACGCGCTCGAAGATCTCCCAGAGCACTTTACGCTGCTTCTCCGGCAGCCTCGTCTTTCGTCCAAGGCGGGCGACATCGCGGTACGCCTCCCACGAGTCGAGCTGCCATGCGTCCACAACATCGTCCCATTCCGACACCAGGAATGCGAGGGAAAACTTCTGGTCGGGACGCTCGCGTGCGGCGTCGCGCACTAGGTCGCGGATCACGTCGCCGGATGCGACCTCCGCGTGGCCGAGCATTCGGTCGTGGAGTCGGCTGGCGACCGCGTCCAGCGCGTCCACATCAATGCGCTCGCGTAGGCGGGGCTCGGTGCCGATCAGCCGGGAGAGCTTAACCCGCAGAGCGCTTGCCAGCGTGTCGGAGAATGTTGTGAGCAGCACGCGCGCGTCGGGATTTGCGCGGGCTAAGTGTGCAGCGCGATGGAGTGCGACTATGGTCTTCCCCGTGCCGGCGGACCCAGCGATGCGTGCGGGCCCGACCAACCGCCGCTCGACCAGCTCGCGCTGTGCCGGATGCAGGAAGACGGTCCACCGCTCCCACGGGTATTCAAGTGCGCGCGCCAGCTCGCCCACGTCGGTCATCACGCGGAATCGGCGCTGCGCATCGGGATGTTCGAACGGGTTTGCCGTCGGTGCGGCCAGCTGCGGCTTGCAAGGCTTTCCTCCAGTTGCCAGCTCCAGTAGTGCCTCGGCTGCTTCGGCGGGCAAGTGATCCGCCAATTCGAGCACCGTATCCTCGGTTGCCTGGCAAGCGTCGTGCAGCCATTCGGCAGGTACGCCGAAGTCCAGCAAGTTGTCGTCGCTCAAAGCGCCGAAGAGCGGCGGCTTCGCCGGCATGGGCGACAAAGCAAAATCGTATGGATGCGCCGGGCTCTCGCGAACGGCGTAGGCCGGGACGACGATATCCCGAACAGTCTCTCTGATCTCGACAAGCTGTGCCGCGCCGGTTTTCGGATGCGTCTCCAGCTTTCGGCTCTCCGCCCACGCGTACGCCTTGTCGTGGTGGTTCACGTAGCAGAGCAGCAGACTCTGCGCGGTGCGGTGAACGATGAGCCGAATGTCCTGGCTTACACGCACCGACCAGAAGTTCTTGTCCTTCGAGCGATCGACTTTGTGGAAGCTCATCCCCGGACTCGCCGGGTTCATCTGCAGGTCGAAGGCAGTTGTCTTCACCGCCTTCTGTTCATCGCCAGTAAGCCGTGCAAGACTCTTGACGAAAGTGTCAGCGATCAGGAACCCCACTACTGCACCCGGAACACCTTCATCACCTCGTCGCCAAGGTGATTGATCACCTTTACCGCGATGCGCCCCGACTTCGGCTTGTCGAATGCGCGGGAGGTGTCGCTGTGGAGCGTCGCCCAAGCCTCTTCGTTGATCTCGGCCTTGAGCGTGGTCTTGAGCGCGCCGTAGGGGTCGTTGGCGCCCAGGAAGTACGCGTGCCGGACGAAGAAGCTCTCCTCGTTGTAGTCGGTGTCGATAAACCAGCAGGCGATCCCGTCGGGGCCGTCGCTGCGCACCTCACCGGTGCTGGGG
>JACDCM010000469.1 GCA_013817545.1 Gemmatimonadaceae bacterium
GAGCTGTTTCGATCGCGAGACTCGGTGGCTGGCGTGGTGGTGACGCATGGAACGGATACCATGGAAGAGACTGCGTATTTCCTGGATCTCACCGTCGACAGCTGCCAGCCGGTGGTCGTTACGGGAGCGATGCGCAATCCTGGCATGATCGCGCCCGACGGTCCTGCTAATCTCTACCATGCGGTGCGCGTGGCAGCATCGCCGGACGCAAAGCGACGGGGCGTTATGCTGCTGTTGAATGACGAGATATTCGCAGCGCGCGACGTTGCCAAGACAAATACTGTCCGCCTCAACGCATTCACCGCGCCAGGTTATGGACCGATCGGAACGGTAGACGCTGGAGATCTGGTCTTTAGTCGTTCGGCGCGCGATTCCTGCGGCTCTGCTTTCCAGCTTGCGGCCGATGTCGATCTCCCGCGTGTGGACATCATCTACAGCTACATCGGCGCTGATAGCGTGCTGATTGACGCGGCAGTTGCGGCTGGCGCCAAGGGCATTGTTATGGCGTCTGTGGGCCGAGGGGGCTCAACTCCAGGGCAGAGTCGCGCACTCGCTCGGGCGGTGCAGCGCGGAGTCTTTGTCGTCGCCAGTAGCCGTACGGGAAGCGGTCGGGTTCCAGCCCTGGAGTCCGCGGACGTCAGAGGTTGGAAACCCGGTACGGGCGCGTTCCTCGGCGCGGAGGATCTCAATCCGCAGAAAGCGCGCGTGCTTTTGATGCTCGCGCTAATGCAGTCGCCAACGCCGGCCGAAATCGCGGAAAAATTCCGCAAATTCTAGGGCACGGGTTTGAGATCGCTTTTGAAAAGGAGGTCGCTTCCTATCCGTTAATCGGGATAATCTTCCCTTCGCTGGTGCCGGTCTGGAGAGTGACGAAACGATGCCGGACCGACAAAAAGTGTAGTTGGGCATCGATGCCCTGGTCGTCCTGGAGCGGAGATTGCTTCGGCCACTGCGTGTCCTCGCAATGACATGTCAATTCGAGCGAAGTAGCAATCTCCATAAGGTCGGACAAAGTGCCCTGGATTGAGCGGATAAAGCAGATCGAAGCGGATCAGGCTGTAACTGTCACCGATACCCCCGTTCAGAGATTCCGGACCTCCCCTACCAGTGCCGCCAGCGACGCCTTTGCATCTCCAAAGAGCATGCTTGTCTTGGGATTGTAGAAAAGCTCGTTCTCGATGCCCGCGAAGCCCGGATTCATGCTCCGTTTGAGTACGATGATGTTCCTGGCGGAATCCACGTTGAGTATCGGCATACCGTAGATCGGGCTGCCGGGATCCGTGCGCGCGGCGGGATTGACTACATCGTTCGCGCCGATAACGAGCGCAACGTCTGCCCGTTCGAACTCGGGATTGATATCGTCCATGTCGTACAGGCGGTCATACGGCACGTTCGCTTCAGCAAGCAGCACGTTCATGTGGCCCGGCATGCGCCCCGCCACAGGGTGGATTGCATACTTCACCTCGCCGCCCTTTTTCTCGATCAGCTCCGCAAGCTCGCGAACCTGGTGCTGTGCCTGGGCCACCGCCATGCCGTAACCGGGTATCACGATGACCGACTGCGCGTAGCCCAGTTGCATCGCGGCATCCTCCGCGCTGATGGATCGCGCAGTGAGACCGGTTACGCTCTTGGCGCTCGCCGTGACAACGCTCCCGAATGCTCCAAAGAGGATGTTGCCGAAGCTCCGGTTCATCGCCTTGCTCATTATGATCGAGAGTACGAATCCTGACGCGCCGTCCAGGGCGCCAGCGATGATCAGGACGTTATTGCCGATCGCGAAGCCTGTGGCGGCCGACGCGAGGCCGGCGTAGGAATTCAGCAATGAGATCACTACGGGCATGTCCGCTCCACCGATCGGGATTACGAGCAGGATGCCGATCACAAACGCGAGCGCGATCATCGTGTAGAAGAGCGTCGCATTGCCGGGGTTGAAGATCAGGTACACAAAAATGCCGAGCGTCGCGGCGAAGAGCGCGAGGTTGATCAGGTTCTGGCCCTTGAAAGTGATCGGTCTGCCGGGAAGAATCTCCTGCAGCTTGCCGAACGCCATGAAGCTGCCGGTCACTGTGAGGGCGCCGAACAACACCTCGAAGCCGAGAGCGGCCATCTTTCCCGGGCTGATGTCCGTCGCCACTCCCATTGATCCGCCGGCTGCGGAGCCACCGCCGTGCGAGTGTTGCCAGTATTCCGCTACGCCAACGAGAGTCGCCGCGAGCGCGCCGAACATGTGCGATATCGCGATCCGCTGCGGCATCGCCGTCATCGGCACGAACATTCCGAGCGGATAGCCGATCAGGGAGCCGAGTATGAGCCCACCGATTATCCAGTCGTATCGGACAATGTCGTGGTGCACGAGCGTGCCAGCGATGGCCAGGAGCATACCCAGCGCTGCCTGCTGCATTCCGCGCTGCGCTTTCTCCGGCCGCGTGAGACTCTTGAGCCCGAGAATGAACAGTACAGACGCCGCGAGGTAGGCAGCCTGAATGAAGTACTCTCTCATGCGCGGGAGGCGAGAGGCGGGAAGCGAGAGGCGGGAGCGCGCATGGACTTAGCTCTTTGGCCGCGCGCTCTTTTCGTCGGAAGCGGGTAGGTTGGCCGATTTCTCTCCTCCCACCTCCCGCTTCTTGCTTCCCTCCTTTTTAAACATTTTCAGCATGCGGTCCGTGATCAGAAATCCGCCGACCACGTTGATTGTTGCAGCTACCACAGCGATGAAACCGAGATACGTGCTCACGCTGCCGTGATCCGCGCCGGCAGCAACGAGCGAACCGACAAGCGAGATGCCCGAGATCGCGTTGGTTGCCGACATGAGCGGCGTGTGCAAGAGCGGCGGAACGCGCGTGATAACCTGATATCCGACGAAGGCCGCGAGTACAAAAACGTACAGCTCAATGATTGATAGTGCGGTCACGGTAGTTGGTGGTTGGTGGTGGTGGTGGTTGGTGGCACCGGCCACCAGCCATCTTCGTTCACGCGACGATCATGGGACCTACAATCTCATCCGCAGGGTCGATGGTCACGGTTCCGTCCTTTGCGAGATGCTTGATAAGTGTTTCGACGTTCCTGCTGAACATCTGACTGGCGTGCAGCGGTACTGTAGCCGGCAAGTTGGTCGCGCCTATGATTGTCACCCCTTGCACAGTGATCGTTTCCTCGGCCTGCGTCAGCGCGCAATTCCCTCCGGCTTCCGCGGCCAGGTCCACGATCACGGAGCCGGTTTTC
>JACDCM010000470.1 GCA_013817545.1 Gemmatimonadaceae bacterium
CTCTTTGATCCGCTGCTCACATGGTAGGCCGAGGGGTATGCATATGTGCCGAAACATTAAAACGCTCGCCAATTTTGAACCGCCCGCCAGAGAAGACGAGATTCGTGCCTCAGCGCTCCAGTTCGTGCGGAAATTGAGCGGCGCATCGCGTCCTTCGCGCGCCAACGAGGCTGCTTTCAATCTCGCGGTGGACGAGGTCACCGACGCCGCGAATCGGCTGATCCATTCGCTCAAGACGAGTGCGCCACCACGAAATCGCGAAGACGAGATGCGCAAAGCAAGCGAGCGCTCACTCAAACGGTTCGCCTGATATCAGGGCTGCAGCGGAGCGTGCGTGACACGATCGTTTTTGTACCCGGAGCGCCAGCGGCAAAAAGTCCCGATCGACAATGACTTCTGGCTGCAGCGTTTCACGCGCCGGGGGCGGACGAGCAAGTGGTCGAAAATAAATCGCGACAGAGGGAAAGACCATCCACCAGGCATTCCGGGCCCTTCGAACGCGCCGGGAACGCCGGCAGTTATGCGCCGCTCCTGTATCGCTTCCATATACCGGCTCCAATAATCTGATGCTCAACCACCCCACTACATCGACGACGATACGCGGCATACCTGTCACCGTCATCAACACGCGTCCCGACATCGACACCAGCGCGGTTCTCGCCCGACTGGAGCGCGTGCTGGCACTCCTGGAGCGTGCAGTGCCGCACTACTATCGCCACTTACGACGCGACTTCGCGATGATCCGAGTGCAACGGTATGCCTGCCGCGGCGCCTACTTTCCCCATGAGCACGCGTGCATGGTCGAGCTGACTTTCGCTGTCAACCCTGACTTTTCAGACGCGCAGGTAGCGGCCTCTGTCGTACATGAAGCAATGCACGCGCGCCTGCATCGGCTGGGATTCCCGCTGGAGATGTCCGACCGCGCGCGGCAGGAGCGTTTTTGCCGGCGTGCGGAGATCGAGCTGGGCATGGCTGTGCCGGGCGGCGGGCCAGTAATCGAGCGAGCGCTCTACATTCTCGAGAACGCCGACGACGTTGATGTTGCGCCCGTGATAGATGAGCGGCTCGCCGCTGCGCGCGTCGCACAGGTGGATAAGGCTGCCCTCGCAGACCCCGCTTGGCTCAGACGCGCCGCCAAATACAGCCGCGAGTGACGTCGTTTACTATTCGCGCCGACCGTCTGCCCTGAGCCCGCTGTAACTTTCCGGCTCGATGTGCCACTCTTCGGAGAGCCTGACTACGCACAACTCGGAAGCTGCGGTCGGGTCATCGGTATCCACGACCACGTAAAGCTGGTTCAGCTCGGCACGGGAAATCGTCACTCCTTCGATCTTGCCGCGAAAGACACTGCCATTCTCGTCCCTCAGGATTCCGTAACTCACCGTTCTCGAGTCTTCGATCAATCCCAGGGCAGAGCCTCCTACCCAACCGTCCCGGGTCACGTCGGGAGAGTCCTCCGCCGCTGCGGCGAACAGCATGCGCTCTCCTGCAACACAAGCGTCGGTAAATGTGAGTCTTATTCCCTGAAGCGTACCAAGCTCGTACTGCACTACGTTGCTCAGTTTGGGTACAGCTGCGGATTGCGGGTTGTCTAGATACTTCCAGAGCGCGGGGCCGTCCAAATCTGCAGTGGCGTCAACTGGATGCAGCCCATTTCGAGGTGCGCCATTCCCTCGATTGAAGAGCCGTACCACCCCATGGGTGAGTAGGGCGCCCTCGACGTTCAGCTCACTCCCGCAAAATTCGGTTCTTGCCCGGAGCTCTGCGTAGAGACCCGCTGCATTCCGCAAAACGGCGGTATTCCTACGGACATTCACCACGGCTACCATGTCTCTCGCTGGAGTTGAACCAGAGCCGAACGCGATAAGTAGTTTTTCGCCGTTCAACTGAACTACCAGATTCGCCTCCAGATCGAGCTTCGATGCCTTGTTGCCCCGCAGGTCATCAAATTGTCGGAGACCGCCAGGGCCCCGTGGAAGCGCGAGCGCCCGAACGCTCAAGTCCGCCGGGTTGACCAGCGCGAGAAAGTGCGCGTCGTCCTGGAAAACGGCTAATCGATCGCCGATCCAACTGATACCTGACGCGGAGCGCACGTGCGACGGCCGATCCTGGCCAGGGTCGGCGCCCTCGTCGTACCGGAGAGGCACTCGCGCTAGAATCTCGGCGCCGAGTGTCGGATCTTCAACCGCTCTCAGCCGATTGACTGAATCCATTGAGCCTGTGGAGGTGTCTGCAAGCGCATGCGCTTTCGAAGCTGGCACGGCGTGGCGGTTTCGCGGTTCCGGCACAACCGTTGCCACTCAGACCGCAATCTCTTCAGAAGAGGACCAATGGGTAAGAACAAGAATCACCGCTCTCACGAGCAAGACACGGCCGAAAACGTTGCAGATCAGCAAAGTGAAAAGGCTCGACCCCCTCAAACCGAGACGCTGCACTCCCAAGCCAGCCAAAAGACAGCGGCCTCTGGGCCGAGTCACGACCCGGCCGACATTCGGGCGCACAATGACACTGGCAAGGACCGACTTTTCGAAGGGCGGCAGCAGCACGACGACGCTGAAAAGACCAGTGAGAAAACGCGGCTCGCCAAGGACATTGACAAGCACAACCACGACGCCGACGGTGCCGCGGCTCAGCCTGATCGCGCTGGATCGAAAAAAAAGAACTGATTGCCGGCTGGAGTGCACGCCGTTTTGGTCTCCGGCCCGACGAGGTAAGCGCGCTTTGGGAAGGTGATGTATGCGGCGGCACTGAAGAGTATCCCGTTGTGCCAGGTTACACCATCAGCGTTTTCGCGTGTCAGAAATCTACGATCGCATCGGCCGATCCTACTCCACGCATCGCAGCGAGGATCCGCGTCTGTTCTCGGCGGTGCGTTCGGCGCTCGGGGGCGCGCGCTCCGTCGTTAATGTCGGCGCTGGCGCCGGAGCGTATGAGCCAACGGATCTGGCGGTCGTAGCGGTGGAGCCGGCGACAACGATGATTGCGCAGCGCGGATCGCACGCGGCTCGCGTTGTGAGAGCCAGGGCGGAGGCGCTCCCTTTTCGCGATGCCGCCTTCGATGCAGCCATGGCGATTCTTACCGTACATCACTGGGCCGATCGACGGAAAGGCTTGGCGGAGTGCGCGCGAGTAGCAGGGCGCGTGGTGTGTCTGACCTGGAACCCGACGTCGGATGGATTCTGGCTGACTCAAGACTATTTCCCCGAGA
>JACDCM010000121.1 GCA_013817545.1 Gemmatimonadaceae bacterium
TTGCTACCGGGCGTTACGATACGTTCGTCCGGGTAGTGGACATGGCGCCTACCCTGGCTCGCATTCTTGACACGCAGCCTACCGAGAAGCTGGACGGCCATGTGCTGCGGCAGGCTCTCAGGAGCGGCTCTCCGAAATGAAGGATCGACCTTCTCCGGTTGACGCCTTTCATCGCGCACTGGACGAGGTTCGCTTCGGCGCCGCACGCACGTTGAACCTGCGCGTTGGACTTCCTACAACGATCGATGCGCGCACGCGTGCCAACGCATGGCTTCGCCAACAACAGGCTTCAAACGCGGGCGAGGTGCTTCTTATTACGGGACGCGGCAGAGGGAGCATCGACGGAATCGCGGCAGTGCGTGCAGAGATCGTCAAACTCCTGTCATCTTTACAACGGCAAGGCGTAGTTGATGGAGTCCACGAGCACACGGCGGGCTCATTCGTTGTCCAGATGGCCCCTTTCCGCGCTACGCATGCCGCGAGGCTCCGTAAGAGTGCCAAGCTGCCGCCGCCGCCCGCCGATGCGGCCTCGCTTCGAGGTCTGGGAGAAGAGACTCGCGTGCTGCTCCGGCAACTAGCGGCGCGCGCTCTCTCTGACCTTGGTGTGCGCGATCCCGCGCCGTTCATGGAAGGAGAGATGCTAAATCAGTTTGCGCTGGCGGCGGCTCGCGCTGGCGAAGGTGCCGGACGAGAAGTCCGCTTGCATGATGAAATCTCTTCGGCGCTTTCAGCAGACCATGAGTAACTCGGCCGCAAGGCTGGTAGCGGTCATCACCCTGGGTGCGTGCTCTGCACAGGAAGGCAACATGCGGCGGGACAGCACCGGAGCAGATTCCACCGCGTCTGCAACCGACGAGAAGAGTGCGCCCACTAGGAAGCCCGCTAACGCCGATCCTTCACGAACCCCGGATTCTGTTCCACGCGAACCGCGCCCTCGTGATTTCAAGTATCCCGAGCGGAGGCCGATAAAACCGCCGGTGCCACCGTTGCAGTCTCGAGATTCGCTGATTCAGGGCGAAGCCACTACGCCCATATAAAAACAGCCACCGCCACCACTGCCGCCACCAGAGCCAAAAGGGTGGCCGCGTGCAGGCGGCTGGTGTTCAGCGATGGCGGACCGGGCACACGGTAAGCAGCGCCAACGGGAAATGGTACGTTCACAGAAGGCGGTTTGGAGCGATGATGAGCCGAATCTCCAAAGGTGGCGCCGAGCAGGACTTCCCTGTCTCCGCCCCTGATGCTGCCAAGTGGAACTGCTTTCTTCGGCAAGGAGTCTTCCGTCAGAGAGCGCGGGCGCACTGCCAGATAGGCGCGCGGAATCGTACGGCCAGTGGGCGTCCGAATCACTGGTAAACTCCCGGACGCAACTGCGCGCATAGCCACAGGGGTGCGAGCAATCCTTCGCGGAGGAGTTGCGGCAACAGTCTCAACCTTCCGGATATGCGCATCTCTCCCCGCGAACGACTCCCTGTAGGCAGGATGCGATTCCGGTGGCGTTGGTGGTGTGGGTGTTCGCTGAGAGGCCGGAATATGCCTTTCGACTTCGACACGAAGGCCTGGGTCCAGCACTTCGCCACGGGAACGAGCTGGTTCTGTAGCCATGACCGAGGCACGGGCTGCCGTGGGAGCTCCGCCATTTATCACACCGCTGCAGACGCAGCCCAGACGCGGGGCAAGATCGAAGAGTGCTCGCTCGCGAGCGATCAGCCGTTGCGCAAGCTCCGCGGAATAATCCCCAGTTGCCAGCTCTACCAGCATCCTTCCGTTCTGCGCCCAGAGCGCCTGCGGAGCTGGTGCACCGCCGGGCAGCGAGCGATAGCGCCGGACTACCGGAGAACCTCGGGGGTCCTTTTCCTGGGCAGAAAGCTTAACTCCGCGCTCAGCCAGAAGACCAAACAATTCCGAGGGTGTGAAATGGGTGTCAATTTCGGAATGCATGGCCGCGGGACAACTACCTGCATATGTAACATGGACCGGGGCGCTTCCGAATTGGGCGCGCAGATACCGCGCGGCCGCGACTGGTGGAGCTTCCACCGGAACTAGAAATCGATTTAGATCTGTGCCGTTATTGAGCAGCTTCTCCGCTACCAGGGGACAGGAGCACAGGATCGCCGGATCCTCGGGGCGCCGCGTGAGAATTCGGAGTGTTGCGTCAGCGATGACTTCGTCGCCCCAAGTGGCGGGCGTAGCCGCGGCAAAGCCAGCCGCGCCGCAAGCGCGAGCCAACTGGCCGCCGGTCGCGGGCAATGCGGCAAGAAGCGTGTCGGTTCCAAGAACGACGACAGGAAGCACCGCTACCGAATCTTCTGAATCGACCACCTGGCCTCCCATTAGGTCATTGGCGGCTTCGACCGCAGCAAAGATCCAGTTTTCAATCTAATGCGTATAAGTGATTGCAAGCACACGCGGCCCGCGCTTTGCTATCATGTGAAGTTACATGTGCTATCCGCGCGGCGTTCCCTCGGCACATCAGCAACGTAATCAGGTCGCGAGCCCGCTTCCGCGACTTATGCGTTCGTACCCCGGCTGTGCCTCGTCCCGTACGGAAATGCGAGGAAAAATTGCTAGCTGCTCCCTTGAAGGCAATCACCAGACTGTCGGGCGCGTGTCGCGACTCACTGGGAAAATACGCCGCGCGAACTAGATGGCCAGCAGGCTTTACAGTATACGAGCGCGATACGTTGGCGGACGGCGTTTTTATCGTGCTGTATGGGCAGATCGTTCTTCGCAGCCAGCTGGTGCTTGGGAGAGAGTATGTACCCTGGGTGGCCGCCCCCGGCGAGACTTTTGGCGACGAGGGATTGCAAAAGGCCTTCCGCTATGTCAGCACAGCGCGAGCTGAAGAAGAGAGCGAGACGCTGCACCTTAGCTCCGCCAGCTTCAATGCCCTCATGCGAGAGCAGCCGGCGCTTGCGATTGCGCTGGTCCGTCAGATGGTGTCCGAGCGGACGAGCCTGCTCCAAAAACAAGGAGAACATTATACCCTCACGGTCGAAGAGCGTCTAGTCATCTCCCTCATACGACTCGAATGCAGTCGCGAAAACGATATCGCCACGGGGCCGGCGAATTTGCGTAATGGTTCGCAGCCTGCGCGACTCTACGACGGAGCGGGCGATCCTCACATTTTCTCGCGGCGTCTTTTGGGCGAACTCGTCGGCGCAACTCGAGAGTCGATTTCTCTCGTACTCGCTCGCTTGACGGCGGAAGGTCTGGTGCGACGGGAAGGAAGTGGTCTCGTTGTGACGGATTTCAATCGCCTCATGGCCAAAATCGAGAGTGGAGAGCGACCCAGTCCGATTGAGATTCATGAGGAGCGTCATAGAATGGAAACGTACCGTTGACGGACCGTCCGTAATGCTGACCAGCAGCCTTAGTCAACGCGTTGTAAACTCCTGATGCTGGAAGCGCCTCAGCTGTCCTGATCTGGGCCTGACGCGTGGTGTCTTGTAGTTTTCCGTGATGCCACTTCCACCGCTTTCCTCTGACGAAGCGCTTCGGTACAGTCGCCACCTGCTGCTGCCTGGCGTAGGGCTGGACGGACAGCGCCGCCTCAAGGGCGCAAGAGTACTGCTCGTCGGAGCTGGCGGTCTCGGGTCTCCGGCCGCGTTATATCTCGCCGCGGCCGGCATAGGGCACCTCGGAGTGGTGGACTTCGATGTCGTCGACGTTACCAATCTCCAACGCCAGATCCTGCATGGCACCAGCGACGTCGGCCGCTCGAAGCTCGATTCGGCGCGCGACGCCATCGCTGAGATAAACCCCCATGTCGAGGTCGAAACCGTCGAGGCCCGCCTCGATTCGGCAAACGCGCTCGAGATCATTCGGGAGCACGATATCGTTGTCGACGGATCTGACAATTTCCCAACGCGATATCTGACGAATGATGCGTGTGTGATACTGGGCAAGCCGAATGTGTACGGAAGTGTCTTTCGATTTGAGGGTCAGGCCTCGGTCTTCGCGACAGCGCTCGGACCGTGCTACCGCTGCCTCTTTCGCGAACCGCCACCACCCGGGCTGGTGCCAAGTTGCGCGGAAGCAGGCGTATTGGGGGTGCTGCCCGGTCTGGTGGGCGTCATTCAGGCGACCGAGGCAATCAAGGTCCTGCTTGGTCTGGGAGAGTCGTTGGTCGGCCGACTCCTTCTCGTAGATGCGCTTCGAATGCAGTTCCGAACTCTGGAGCTCGAGCGCGACCCCGCATGTCCCGCGTGCGGTACGAGAACCATCCGGGAGCTCATCGACTACGAAGAGTTCTGCGGACTGCGAAGTACCGTTGGCGCCGGCGAGGAGCCTGCGATTCCGGAATACTCACCCACGGAACTTTCCAGCGCGCTTGCTGGTGGCGCGCCGATCGATCTGATCGATGTTCGAGAGCCACACGAGTGGGAGATCGCGCATATTGATGGCGCGCGCCTGGTGCCTCTTGGTTCACTGAACAGTATATTTCCGTCTCTCAGCGCTGAGCGCGAGATAATTGTGTACTGCAAAGGTGGCACAAGAGGGATACAAGCTGCCAGGACCTTGCGCGCTGCGGGATTCACACACGTTTCAAACCTGGCGGGCGGTATATCCCGGTGGAGAGACGAAGTGGATCAAAGTCTCACAAAATACTGACCGGCGAGGTGAACTTCGCCCTCATTCGGCGTCGTAGGCACGAAACTGGCAAAGTATTGTCAATGCATTTGAGGGGTGTGCCATCCTCGTGGGGGGGATGACGCCGGAAAGGGGAGTGCGGCCGCCAGGCCGGCTCCCCTTTCCGCATCTACTATTTAGGTGCTTATCATTTCACCGTAAAAGGTCTGTCGCCTTGTACCACATACGTTGGCATCTCCGGAGAGGCGACCTCCCCCTGAGATACCCAACTTCGGCCAATCTCGCTCTGTAAATGTCATTCTCAGTAGCGATTCCCTTGATCATTCTCGCTGGGGCGATCGCGTTCGCGATCGGCTGGAGGAGTCATGCGGCGCGGCGGCTCGAGCGTGTCACACTCGCACGATTGCCAGTCGGCGAAGGGGGGATAGTAACCGGTGGCGGGCCGATATCCGAGGACACGCACGGTGGAAGCGCGGTCCTTCTACTCCATGGCTTTGGCGATACGCCGCAGACTCTCAAGTATCTGGCGGACGACCTTGTGCTTCACGGTTACTCCGTACGTGCGCCGCTACTTCCCGGGCACGGGCGTACCCTCGCCAGCTTTGCTGAATCTCGATCGGAGGAATGGCTCGAGTCGGCGCGGAAGGAGTTGGCGGCTGTGTTGAAGAGCTACGCGGACGTGAGCATTGTCGGTCTTTCCATGGGAGGCGCGCTCGCAAGCATTCTGGCGGCCGAGCATGGTGAGATTAGTGCGCTGGTGTTGATATCCCCGTATCTGGATATGCCACCAGCTGTACGACGCGTAGCGCGATGGCATCGGGCGCTGGGGGCAAGCACGGTGTATGTGGCTGGTCGGGGAGGCGAGCGCTCCATCCATGATCCGGAAGAGCGTGCAAGAGCGCTCTCGTATCGCGCATCAACTCCGCGTCTCCTTTTCGAGCTGTCGAGAATTGCTGACGCAGCGCGGGCATCACTTCCGCGCATCTCGGCGCCCACCCTGCTGCTCCAGTCGCGTGAAGACAACCGTATCTCGCCGGCAGTGGCGGAACAAGCATTTGCGGCCCTGGGCTCGTTGGAAAAGCAGCTCATTTGGCTGGAAGGGTGCGGACATGTTGTCACGGTGGATTACGGCCGTGAGCGAGTCTTCGCAAAGGTGCGCGAATGGCTCGAGGTGCATCCCGGCCGCAGTGACAGCTCAAGAGATTTGTCCCAGCAAGAGATGGGGATGAAAAACGGGACAGCGTGAACGCTGTCCCGTGATCGCCGCGTGGTTGGCGAGTCTGTCAGGTGATATTGTCGTACGTGTCCTTCACAAAATCCGAAGCCGATCCGATAGCGCTCCCAGCCTGCTTCACCACGCCCCGCGCGACGCGTTTCACGCGCGTGACGGTAGTAACTTTGCGCTTCCGGCTCGGCGAGCTCTTCTTGGATGAGCTCTTCTTGGAAGCGCTCTTCTTGGATGCGCTCTTTCTGGATGCGCTCTTACGAGTGCCGCCCTTTTTCGCGGCAGTCCTGCGCCGGGCCGAACCCGACTTGCTTCCGGCTTTTCTGGTGCTGCGTGATGCGGATTTCTTGGTTGCGCCTTTGCGCGATGACTTCTTGGCGGCCGTCTTGCTCGACGACTTCTTGGATGCCTTCTTCGCGCTCGACGCCGAGCGCTTACGACCACGGGACGACTTGGATGCTGTCGCCATTGCTCTTCTCCTGGATGACGAGGATACTGTGGATGCAGCACACGGACACGAACGCGCAAGTACAACGGCAAGATTCGCGCGCACTGAATGAAAGTGCAAGAGGCATTCCGTAATTAGTGTTAAGTAATTCGGAAATGCAGTTTGCAATTTGCTGACTGGTGGATCCGCTAACCGCGTCTCGTGATCGGTCCATCGGTACGCCGATCTCACCTTTGGGATAGAAGATTTGTTGCGCAACTCATCACCCTTTTCCAGGAATTCCATGAAAACTCGCATGGCGGTCGCGGTTCTCGCTCTGGTGTCAGCAGGCTGCTCGCCGAAGGCCGATGACACCTCCGCTGATACGGCAATGAGCGACAGCACAATGATGTCAATGCGTTCTGACAGCATGGAGATGTCGGATGATCCGGACGCCGCTGCGCAGGGTGGAACCGGAGTTCCAGCCGGTTTTGTCGGGCGTACTGACGGCGAAGGTCAGAAGCTCACCGACGTGAGATACAAGAATGACAACGGCGCCTGGGAAATCTGGACCGGCCCGCATCACATCGTCTACTCGTCGAGGAACACCGCGTCAGGTACGTACAGGCTCGAAACCACAATCGATCAGGTGGAAGCTCCAGCTCACCCGGAATCGTTCGGAGTGTTTTTTGGGGGCACGGCTCTCGATCAACCAGGCATCAAGTACAGCTACTTCATGGTGCGAGGCACGGGCGAATACCTCGTAAAGACACGCGACGGAGCGGGCGCCAAGAACGTAGTTGCCTGGAAGGCAGCGGATGGAATTCCGAAAGCCGATGCATCCGGCAAGGGCAGCTACAAACTCGCAGTCAATGTCGGCTCCGATTCCGTTCGGTTCATGGTCAATGAAAAGCAGGTAGGCTCACTGGCGAAAAAGGCCGTCTACACTGACGGCATCGCAGGCATCAGGGTTGGCCACAACCTGCACGTCAGAGCTACTCCGGTGATGGTAAGCGCCGGAAAGTAGAGCACGAAAGTACACGGTGAATGGGGGTGGTTGCAGGCAGATCACTCCCATTTTTGTTGCTCAGCACCGATCACCGCGCTCTGCCGACCGAACACCGAGCACCGAACACCGCACTCGTTGCGCTAACAACCCTCCTACTATCGACTCAAAATGCCGAGCCTGAGCCAACCGTCAGTACGGGCACCCGAATTTCCCCAGGGCCTCGACTGGATAAACACGGGCGACCGCGCGCTCGTTCTGGCTGACTTTCGAGGCAAGATCCTGCTCCTCGATTTCTGGACGTATGGTTGAATAAACTGCGTTCATGTTCTCCCGCAGTTGCGGGAGCTCGAGCAGCGTTTCCCGAATGAGATTGCGATCGTCGGTGTGCACAGCGGCAAATACCACGCGGAGCGTGCTACCGAGCGCATCCGCGATGCCGTAAACCGGCTTGGCGTGGCGCACCCGGTTGTCAACGATCGCCAATTTCGCGTGTGGCGCAGCTATGCCGTGAACGCATGGCCAACTCTGCAGATAGTCGACCCCACCGGACGCGTGATCGGAGGCCACGCAGGTGAGTTTACGGCTGACCGTCTCACCCCGGTGATTGAGCAGCTCATCGAAGCATTCGGTTCAGCCGGACAGCTTGTGCGAACGCGCCTTCCGGAAACGCTCGACCAGCCAGCGATCCCGCCTGGATTGTTGCGTTATCCGGGCAAGGTTGAGCTCGATGGTGAGCGCATCGCGATTGCGGACAGCGGGCATCATCGCGTGCTGGCGGGCCGGCTGACGGATGACGGGTTGAGCGCACGAATCGACCGCGTGCTTGGGTCGGGGGAGCCGGCATTCCGCGACGGAGTAAATGGCGCGTTCAATTCGCCGCAGGGAATCACTTTTGCCGCCGATAGGTTGTACGTCGCCGATTCGGGAAACCACGCCGTGCGAACGGTGGATTTAAGGTCAGGGGTAATCGGTACGCTGGCCGGCACAGGACACCAGCTTCGCAATACGGCCGATCTCGAGACGGGGGCCATGTCGTCGCCGTGGGATGTCGCGGTGGCTGACGGAATGCTCTATATCGCGATGGCGGGCGTCCACCAGCTCTGGTCAATCGAGCTAGACACCGGCATTGGCATGCGGCATAGCGGCAGCCAGCGGGAAGACATAGTCGATGGTGAGCATTTCGATGCAGCACTCGCGCAACCGATGGGCGTGCTCGCACATCGAGACAAGCTGTATTTTGTCGACGCCGAATCGAGCGCTGTGCGCGTAGCCGACAGAGAGCAGGACGGCAGGGTGGAGACCATAACTGGAACCGGACTTTTCGATTTCGGGGATATCGATGGAATTGGCGATGCCGTGCGAATGCAGCATCAACAGGGAATGGCACGGCACCGCGATGGGCGATTGCTTGTCGCCGACTCGTACAACGACGCGCTCAAGTGGGTAGACCCATCCACACGCCGCGCGGAGACCTGGGTGCGAGAATTCCACGAGCCCGGCGGTGTCGCGTGCGGGGAGCGGTTCGCGTACGTGGCGGACACCAATGCTCACCGGATTGCGATGGTCGAGTACGGAAGTCAGGAAATCAGAGAGCTGCGCCTGGAGTTATAAGTTGACTGCAGAGCATTGGCGGGATACTGTCAGTAGCCCAGCATCCAGCGATGTCCCGACTGGAACGTCTCGAATACCATTTGGGTTGAGGCCCCGCGGCCAAGAAGCGCGACCTACGACGTTGGACGCGGGGCAGAGCGCCATAACTACTCTGGATGAGCGTGGGAGGCGAGTATGGGGCAGCGGACACGTCGTTTGCTCGAAAACCCGCCGGTTCCGGTTGAGTGCGGTACACCTAATGCATAGCTTCCATAGCCCGCACCAATCCGAGCGGGCTATTCTTTTGGGACAGGGAGATCGAACTCACAATGCCAGATTTCGCGAGCTGGGCGTCCGCTTGGTGGAAGCCCGTGCTGTTTCTCATCGTCGCCGGTCACGTCACCAATGTGTGCGTCACCCTTTTCCTGCACAGATCCCAGACGCATCGCGGCGTCACATTCAGCAAAGTGGTCGAAATACCCATGCGGATCTGGCTCTGGCTTTCGACATCCATCGTCACCAAGGAATGGGTAGCTTGCCACCGAAAACATCACGCCTTCGCCGATCGGGAAGGCGATCCGCACAGCCCGCTTATCGAGGGGCTGCGCAATATCATGGTCAAGGGCGCATTGTACTATCGCAAGGCCGTGCGTCAACCGGAAATTCTGGAAAAGTACGGGAAGGGAACACCAAATGACTGGCTGGAACGCTACGTCCTGGAGCGTGTGAACTGGCTCGGCATCGTCGTAATGCTCGGCGTCGACATCTATCTCTTTGGCTTTTTCGTGGGGCCCCTGGTGTGGGCGGCCCAGATGCTCTGGATTCCCTTCTGGGCGGCGGGGATTCTCAACGGAGTCGGCCACGCTCTCGGCTATCGCAACTTCGACGTCAAGGATGAGAGTCGGAACATCTCGCCGATCGCAATCTGGCTTGGTGGCGAAGAGCTTCACAACAACCACCACGCTGACCCGCACTCGGCGAAGTTCAAGGCGAAATGGTACGAGTTCGACATCGGCTGGGCCTATATTCGGCTGTTCCAGCTCTTTGGACTCGCGAAGGTGAAGTACGCCAGAAGCTAACGAGCCAGAAATCCTGCCAATGCCCGATATCGCCTGCTCCAGATGTAACCAGACCCGCGAGGGTTTCGATCGCCCGCCCTTTCCGGGTGCGGCGGGCGCCCGGGCTCAAGCTGAGATTTGCACGGTTTGCTGGGGAGACTGGCTAAAGCAGCAGACGATGCTGATAAATCATTACGGCCTTAATCTCATGGACCCTCAGGCACGCACATTCCTGTTGAAAAACATGGAAGGGTTCCTGTTCAAATCCGGAAAGTCCGAGCAGGTCGATACAACGAAGCAGGGCACGATTGATTGGTGAGGTGCAGTTTCGGAGTCGAGTGAGTTGGAGCTCGTTGCTCCTGTTTGCCACCGTCTCAGCGTGCGTTGGCGCGCCCCCTCCCGCGAGCACTCAAGTTCAGTCCGACGCGAACTGGACGCTGGCCACGCTCGCGCGCATGTCAGTGCGGGAAAAAGCGGCGCAGATGGTCTGGCCAACAATCTGGGGAGACTATGTCGCTGACGATGCCACGCAATGGGTTCGCGCTCGCCAGTATATCACGAAGGAGAAGGTAGGCGGATTTACCA
>JACDCM010000471.1 GCA_013817545.1 Gemmatimonadaceae bacterium
CGGTCATCTGGTCGAAGCCGCCCATGGTGGGATGCAGGCGATAGCTGCCGCGGGCGCCGGCCGTGTCCAGCGAGCCGTCGCGGTTGATAGCTCCCGCCTGATGGCCGGGCGCGCCCTCCATCCCGACGGCCACGCGTGGCGCCGCATCGTTCCAGTCGCGCAACTCTCGCGGCGTGTCCTGGCCGTAGACGCCCAGGCCCGTTCCTGAGCGCGAAGGATGATTGGCGATTACCACCGGCGGCGCGGTCGTCTGGCGCATGTAGCGCAACGCCTCGAGCATTCGCGGCTCCGCTTCGCGCGTGGAGTCACGCGGGAAGGCATCGCGTTTGGAGAAGCGACGCTCCATGTCGTACAGCGCCTCGTGCTCGTGAGGTGAGTGGGGCACGATCAGGCTGCTGTGATCCGCGCCGGGTGTATCGAACTCCATCCCGTAGAACTGGAGGATGTCAGGCACTATTGTGCGTGACCGGACGAGCTCCGGATACGCCTGCTCCAGGTTGAGCTTGGAGTGGTTCGGGCCGCCGTGGTCGGTGGATACCATCCACGAGAGCTCGTGCCTGCGCGCCATCTCGGCGTTGGTGGGGATGGGATAGCGTGCGTCGCCGGCGATGATCGGCGTCGGTAGTGCGGTGGTGGTGTTCCAACCCACGCTGTAGCGGCTATGGATGTGGTGGTCGCCGGCGAGCCAGCTGCGCCGCGAGACGGTGTCCCCCTGCTGCGCGAGGAGCGGCGATGCGGCACCGGCACACGCAGCTGCGGCGAAGACCAGCTTCAGGAAAATCGGTTGACGCATTGGCACCCGGGATGAGGCGCTCACAGGTCGAACTTCAGCCCTGCCGTGAACCGCCGGTTACAGAACCCCTCCTGTATGACCCGATCGCGAACTCCCTGAAAGTAGCGTAGCGGCTGGTTGGTCAGGTTGTTCGCCTCGAGAAACGCCCGGAGGCGACGCGAGAACGCGTCCTCGTTCTTATTTGACGCGAATCCGCGAGGAATTGAGAAGGAGTTCATGGAATGCCGACCGCGTGCAGCACCCACGGACCGGTGAACGCAACGATGAGACAACCGGCGATCAACAGCAGCAACCCCGGAGGGAGAAGATCGGAGGCTGGCAGACCGCGCGCGACGGCCATTGCGTTTGGTGGAGTGCTCACCACGAAGAGCATACCGAGGGAGGCTGATACAGCCACAATGATTGCGGTCGATGGGGACGGATCGAACGTCGCCGCGAGTGGAATGAGCAATGCCGCCGTTCCCGTGTTGCTCATCAGCGACGAAGGATCGCGCTCGCGAAACAGAGTAACAACAAACGCAGCGTGGGCGCAGCGGCGGCCGGCGAGTGGAAGGTGAGCTGCAAGGTCGCTCATGAGCCCGGCGTGATCCAACAACGCTCCCAGGCCAATGCCGCCAGCGATCAGGAGTAGCGTGGGCCAGTCGAGATGCAAAACGTCGGACCATCGAAGCAGCCGTGACGCGAGCAGCATCACGATGGCGCCGATTGCCGCCGCCCATGCCGGGATGCCGTGGACAGGCTCCGAGAGCCAGAGAATCACAGTAACGCCGAACGCGAAAGCCAGGGAGCCGAGCCGGCCAGGGGGACGCGCCTCACTGCTGCGCACGACCGGTATGGCGCCGGAAGGGCGTAACAGACAACAATGGCACCGACGGAGAGAAGCAGAAGTCCGAGCGTGAGAGGCACGCCAAAGATCATCCATTCGACGAACCCGATCGGCTGATGCCTGGCAACCGCGGCCATGGCAATTCCATTGGGGCCGCTACCGATGGGCGTCGCTATCCCTCCGACATTTGCTCCCAGCGCGACCGAAAGAAGCACGGCGCGCCGCACGCTGCTCTCCCTCGGCTCACGCTCCAGAATTGGTTGCAGAGCCCCGAGCATCATGGCTGCGGCCGCAATGTTGGACATCCACATTGACAGTGCGGCAGTCGCAAGCGCCGACAGCGCGACCAGGCGAAGCGGACGGCCCCGTGCGCCCCTCACAGTCAGAGAGGCAAGAACCAGGTCCGCTCCCTGACGGCGAGCCGCGGCAGCCAGGCTGAAGCCTCCAAGAAACAGAAGCAGGATCGGGTCGGCTGACCACGCAACAACCTTGTGAAGCTGAAACTCCTCCCCAAAACCGCCCAGCAGTATCGGTGTCGAAATCCAGAGTATGACAGTGGGTATCCAGACGCGCACCCACTCGGTGAGCCAAAGCAGCACGCACAGACTCGCGATGATCCCTGCTCGGTAGGAGGCTGGCCAATCCATGGCGAGCGCGAACCCGACCGCCGCCAGAGTGACGAGCGCGATGAAAACCTGAAACGACCGCCGGCTCGGCGCGATCGACCGGAGCTTCGCTACGTATGGGATGGTAGTGGCGACGTCAGGGTTACCGTTTGGTTCTCTGGCTTGGCTCAGCGAGGAGAAGCTGCAAGGACCTGCGACCGCACGTTCAAACTATTTGGTCGCCTCAATAGTCCAAATGCTGGGAGGCACGTGCATTTCACAAATGGCGACGATCCCGAGGCGAGACAGTCGCCGATTCCGGAGGTGCGATTACTTCTCAGGGAGAAATTCATGCGATTCAAGAGTCTTGCCGGCGTGGCTGTCATTTTCACGATGCCGGGATCGCATGATGCGAGTGCTCAGTCGGAACCGATCCCGGGGTTGGGCGCGGTGGGAGAACCTCAGCTGCGGCGAGCGGAAGTTATGTTTAGCATCGTAAACGGAGTGCCAACCCAGTTGGACTCCGGCAGAATTGTCTTTCGCAGGAAGTCGAATGAGACGTCGATCGACCAGTACGCTTCGCCCAGTGTGTCGTGTTCCGCGGGCGCGTCGAAACAGGCGTGCGCGTGGCGTCACGTTCGCGTTCGTGCTCGCCCTCGGCATCTCTTCAGGCACGACGCAGCGGAGTGCGCAGCAACCGGGTTTACAGCGTCGCCTACCTGATGACTCGATCTCGACATTTCGGGTAGCAATAACCATCGACGACGTTCCCTGGCATGGTCCATGGCCAGGCGACACAACGCTCGCGCTGCGCACGAGTCAACTCCAGGATGCCTTGCGGCGGTATCGCGCTCCGGTTGCCGCCTTCGTCAACTGCCGTGGCAACGATCCGCGCGTCGAGCGGGTGATACGCCAATGGGAACGCGGCGGTGCGACCATCGGTAATCACACCACCGGACACCGCG
>JACDCM010000472.1 GCA_013817545.1 Gemmatimonadaceae bacterium
ACGTTAGAGTACTTGACTTGCCGTGCTCCTTTCACCGACTGCACCCTAGCTGTTACATGGCCACCGCACCCGCCGGCGACCGAATGCAGCTGAGCAGTCGTGGCGGGTTCATTATCAGTTTGATTTGGATTAAAATCGTTGTTTGCAAGCACCCAGGATTCGAAGTCCGTTTTGAGCATTTGCTTCCAGTTTGTTTTTAGCTCCTTTGGCGGCGGCTCATTCGCAGCCAATAGTTTCGCTGTTGAGTCACCAGTCACAGTTGGTACCCCAGTCGAATCCTCGCCTGAATCATCCGTCCCTGCACACCCGAACATGGTCATAATCGCCATGGGTGCCAAAACCTTGTGTAACGGGCCAGAAAATTGTCTCAATCTCTTGCTAGTCATAATCTCTCCGTAAAGTTTGATACCGATTTTAGCGAGCCTATTTCGTGCTTATCTCCCGCATCCGCTCGACAACCGGCTGCAGTTCTGGATCCGCGTTTAGCCACAACGTGCTTACCGCTTCTGCCCATCGCCTTGCTATAACCCGCTCTCCGCGGGCTGACGCGATCTCGGCACGCAGCGCCATGGCCCTAACGAGCGCCGCTGCCTCCTGGACACGTATCACGGCATAGCTACCCATCGTCGGCAACGCGTTCAGCGAGCGATCCAAGTGTATAGCGGCCCCGCTGGTATCTCCTGTCGCCAAAAGGAGCCATGCTTCCTGGAACGTATAGTCGGGTGAAACGCTACCCGGCGCGATCCCCATTTCATTTCGTCGAGCAATGACTCTATCGAAGCGAGCGCGAACGGCCGCAATTTCGCCGCGCGAAAATGCGAGCTGCATTGCCTCCAGGGCGCCTGCATCCGCGCTTAGATAGGGAACCACTTGATTGCCTAATACTGGAAAGGCGGCGCTCATGGGCGCCACAAGTAGCGCGAATCGGGCTTCGCGTTGTTGACGGGAATCCGTGTAGTAGCTTGGTATTGCGCGATCGATCCGGTCCGCCAGCGACCGTATCTGTGCTACAGGTGCACCCGCCGCCGAATACGCGGCAAGAGACAAAGCTAGTTCCGCTAATGGCTTTGGCGGAACAAGCGTTGCGCCCTTCGAGGTTGCGAACGGGTAACCTTGCGCCGCCCCCTTGAGCTGCTCCGCCGCTCGCTGAATACGGCCCGTTAGAGCAGATAGCCCCGCTGTCAAGTCAGTTTCGTGCTCGTTTGCGATTACCCAGCCAAGCACGGAGTCGGACATAGAGCGCGCTGCATCGAAGCGCTCGAGCTTCAGCAACAACCTTACTTCGGTGATTCCCGCTTGAAGCCGCGGCTGAGCATCAACTGCTAGTTGCCGGGCCCTCCGAACGGTCGTTAACGCTTCTGCGGTCTGAGCGCTCGCCTCTAAAATCTGAGCAACTGTAGCATGAGCTTCCGCGCTAAGCGGAAACGTCCTCGTCCACTCTTCAGCGATGCCCTTCAGAATCCCACGCGTGTAGTTGAGCGCATCAGTACTAGCTCGAAGCGGCACCTTCTGAGTAGCGTGTTCGCTCACCAAGCTCGGAAAAAATGCGAGTGAGTCTGACGCCAGCGTCGGATACGCGGCAAACCAGATCGTATCCTTCGCGAGCGCAAAACCGCGACGGAGTTGATTACTCTCGGTGAACATCATTTTCGCCAGTGTGCCGGGTGCCATTTGACGAAACGCGAGATATGCAGCGGGTACGCGTTCCAGCGCCTCGCGATACGCTGTTATGGCGGTGTGATAACTTCCGCGAAAACGCCACTGAGCTGGAGTTCCTGTACGAATCACAGCTCTGTCGTTTCGGTGACAATCGCCCAGGCCGAACCACGCGGCAAAATCACTCGAATCTCGCTTTACGAGCGACGCGAACTGTTCGCAAGCCGCTGGATATTCTTCCTTGGCCAATGCCAGCAGCCCGCGCGCGAGGGCCTGTTCACGCTCCGCTAATCGCGCGCTCAATGTCGCCGCCCGCCTCGCCGGAGCCCTCCAGGTATCCGGCCGATCGCTCGTCCACGACATTGTTTGTGCTTGCCAGAGGTGCGCACTCGCGTACTCGGGATCGAGCTCCGCAGCGCGGCCAAATTCCTTTCCTGCGCGCCGTACGTCCCAGACATTCAACGCCTTGTGTCCCGATGAATACGCCCGCAAGGCCTCGCGGCTCGTCGTTCCCATGGCGCCTTCCGGAGGCATGTCTCCGTCCGCCACTGTCCGGGCTACGAGCGAGTCGGCAAGGATGACGAACATTGCAGCTGCGTCGGTACCATCGCGCTTTAGACGGACTCTGTATTCGCGCGCATTCTCTCGTGGGCGATCGATGTCGTAGATCGCGGCGCGCACCTCAATTGCCCCCTCGGCGTTACGAACGTGTCCCCAAACTGCGCGACGCGCACCCATCTCCCGCGCCATGGCGAAACGTGATTCCGACGTAGAATGCTTTACTCCACGCTGCGCCCGTGCATCGTTCAACTGGTAGGTATTCACGAGTCGCAATCCCTGCCAGCGCGCAAGTGCGTCGTGCAGCATGACCTGGCAGAAGTCGCCGTCCAGCAGGCTGTCGCTTACGTCGCCGTGATCAAAGGGAAGCACAGCGACGGTATCCGCCAGGGCCTCCGACTCGGGCTCTCCTTTGAGAATGAAAAACGCCAGGACGCCCGCTGCCACGAGGGCGGCGCCTGCTCCTACCAACCACTTGGTCCGGGTCGATGCCGCCCGAGCCGGCTCCCCGGGTGTCGATAACGCCGCGCCAAGCGCAGCGCCAAACTCCCCCGCCGTGGCGTACCGATCCGCGGGCACCTTCGCCATTGCCCGGACGAGCACGCGCTCCAGCGCCGGCGGTACCGTGCTTCGAAATGACCGTACCCTGGGCGGCGGCTCCGTCATGTGACGCGTGAGTACTGCCTGCGCCGTTGCACCGTGATAAGGAGGGACGCCAGCTAACATCTCGAACAGCATACAGCCAAGGCTGTAGATGTCCGAACGTCCATCTATCTCGCGCTCGCCGGACGCCTGCTCCGGGCTCATGTACGCCGGTGTCCCCGCCGACAGTCCGGTTGACGTCAGCCGAGCCTCTCCCACCGAGTGAATCGCCTTGGCGATCCCGAAATCCGCGACGCACGCGTTGGTGCCGCCGAGCAGGATGTTCTCGGGTTTGATGTCGCGGTGAACTACGCCCTGGATGTGGGCGAA
>JACDCM010000122.1 GCA_013817545.1 Gemmatimonadaceae bacterium
CTTTCCAACCAGGGGTGACAAGGCAGCCATAGGCCCGCCAGCCGACCCGCTCGCGATCGCGGTAATGGCGTCCCGCTGCTCGGCGCTCGCCCGCTCGTCGGCGATGACACCGACTGACCAGTTCCCCTTTCCCATCTCCTCTGGCGTCAGTCCGAGGACGATGAACCCGAGGCCGTCGAGCGGAACCGTGCCGTAACTGCCGCTTTCGATCTGGAACGCCATGGCAAACGAGCACGACCCATTGGTCGGCTTGACGGCCAACTGTCCCGGTACGCAGGGACAGACGAAATCGCAATTGCACGTTTCGTAGTATTGTCCGCTCGCCCTCCACGATGGTGCCGTCATTTCTCTTCCTGCGCTGATGGTCGCAAAGTACCAGCCATGGGATTGGTCGCCCCGGGTGAGAGTATACTCTCGGACGGAGGGTTATGCCATTCCGAATGGCGAGGGCCGCTCGCCGCAATCACGCATCCGCATTCAACCATCGCCCGCAGCTACTCTCCCCGGAGCGCCGCAATCGGATCGACTCGCGCCGCGCGAATGGCGGGACGCAGGCATCCCACGATTGCGGTCATCAGGCACAGAACGGCCGCGGCCCCGAATGTCGCCGGATCCCCCGGTTGAATGCCGAATAGCAGCGCGCCCATCGCCCGCGCAGAGAGATATGCCAGCACGACGCCGATACCGATGCCCGCGAGCGTAAGCAGCATCCCCTCCCGAAGCACCCGGCGAACTATGCTGCTCGCTTGCTCGCCCAGCGCACGCCGAACTCCCAGCTCCTGTGAGCGCCGAGAAACGGCGTAACTCAGCAACCCGTGGATTCCGACGCCGGCTATGAGCAGGGCGATCAGGGAGAGAATGCCAAGCAGCCGAAGCTGCGTGACCCGTGACGCTGTCTCGTCGCCGACTATCTCGGACAGCAAGCGCACATTCGAGATCGGCTGCTCCGGATCGGCTGCAGCAACGATGCGCCGGATAGACGGAAGAAGGCCTGTTAGGGCAGAAGCCGACCGCACCACGAGGTCCTTGGGTGGGTAGCTAATAAACGCGCTGTCAGCTACCTGGCTGGCCGGCATGTAAACTTGCGGCTCGCTCGGCCGCTCCAGCCCGCGGACACGGACGTCACCGACGACGCCAATGATTGTCCGCTCAATGTCAGCCACCTTGATTTGCTTGCCGACTGCGCCCCCGCTCGGCCAGTGCCGTTTGACGAAAGACTCGCTGACTACGACGACGAAGGGATTGTCCCGCGTGTCCGACGCCGCTACATCGCGCCCATCGCGCAACGGAATTCCGAGCGTAGCGAAGAACTGCGGCGTCAGGAAGCGGGCGCTCACGCTGTTCGATTCCCCGGCAGGTCTCATATCGCCGACGATCTCGGCACCCCAGATCCCGCCGCGCATACTCATCGGCAGGCCGGTGATGTAGGCGGCACTCTGCACCCCGGGCAGCGCTCTGACGTCCTGCAACACGCGGCTGTAGAACTGGTCCCGGCGCGCTGTGATGTCGTACCTCGGACGCGGCAGCGCCGTGCGCAAAGTCAGAACGTTCTCCGCACGAAAGCCCGGATCGATCCCCTGGATTCGCAATACTGCGCGGATGAGGAGTCCCGAGGAGATGAGCAACACGACCGACGCGGCGACCTCAATGATTACGAGCGCCGCCCGAGTCCGCTGGGTACGGCCGCCACCGGCTCGGACACCTTCCCTGAGCGCGTCGAGGGCCTTTGTACGCCCGGCACCGACAGCGGGTCCGACACCGAAGGCCAGACCGGTAACGCCGACGAGCACCGCGGCGAGGAGGAGCACCCGCAGGTCTACCGACGGCTGCTCGGCAATCGGAAGGTTGGTAGGCACCAGTTTCGCGAGTAGTGGAACACTGCCCATGGCAACCGCGATTCCGACGATTCCTCCGACGACTGCAAGGCCAACACTCTCCGTGACCAATTGGCGGACCAACCGCTCCCGTCCCGCGCCGAGTGCCGCGCGTACTGCCAACTCGCGTGCGCGGTTTGTGGCGCGCGCGAGTAAGAGACTCGCCAGGTTGGCGCAGGATAGCAGCAGGATGCAGAGGGCGGCGCCGCAGAGGGCGAGCACGAGCATTCGAGAGCGCTCGGAAAGCTGGTCTCTCAGCCCGAAGACCGCGGCACCGGTCTTCTCGTCCTCTCTCGGGTATTGCTGGTCGAGCCGAGCCGAAATCACCGCGAGCTCGCCCCTGAGCTGCTCGATGGATATTCCGTCGCGCAGCCGAGCGATGCCCTCTATGTAGGAGTCGGTGCGATCGGTGAAGTCATCCTCGCGAAACAGCAGCGGCGTCCAGGCTTCCGCATCACGAGTCGGGAAACGGAAGCTCGATGGCATGACGCCGATGACCGTGTACGGCGCACCGTCGAGCCGAACGACCGAGCCGACAATTTCCGGGTCGCCACCGAACTGCGTCTGCCAGAGTGGGTAGCTGAGGACGACGACCTGGCCGTTCGTCGAATCGTTGGGGACGAAGCTACGTCCGGTGAATGCGGGCACCCCCAGCAACTGGAAGACTTCGGGCGTCATATGGATGGTTTCGAGCCGGCGCGGCTCCGCAGTGCCAACCAGGTTCATGGCTCGGCCGGTGTATGCCCCCATACCCCTCACCGACCGCGTCATCCCCTTCCAGTCCCTGTAGATCGCAGGCGAGAGTTCGTTGTCGCCCCCCTGCGCGCTCTGCCGGAGCTTCACAAGCTGGTCGGGCTCGGGAAAGGGCAGGGGACGCAGCAGGACGAAGTCCGCCAGGGAGAATGCCGCTGTATTCGCACCGACACCGAGCGCGACAACCACTACCGCCGTGATCGCGAACCCTGGAGTGCGCCGGAGTGAGCGGGCCGCGTATCGCAGATCCTGGCGAAGGATGTCCCAATGCACCGCGAGGGCGTTCGGTACCACGTCACCGATGGCCGCGAGTGTGATGAACAGAGGGGCGAGGAGGCCAGTGTGCTCGCGCATCCTTTCGGCGAAGGTGGCGCAGAGCTCATGGCGGTATTCCTCGCGGAATCCCGCAGGGTACAGGTAAAGCAGGGCTCTGTAAAAGCGCATCATGTGGTCTCCGGCGTGAGTCCGCGAGCACGCGCGAGGCGGACGAGCTGAGTGAGACGAGCCATCTCGGCGCGTGCCACGGCGGTGCCAAAAGGGGTGATGCGGTAGTATCGCCGCCGTTCGTCGTCCAGTCGCGCGAGCGGTCGTTTTGTGACCTCCGTGATCAGCCCCTGCTCCACCATTCTCGCAATCGAGCGGTACAGCGTTCCCGCGCTAAGGCGCAGCTCACCACCTGTACGCGCTTCGACATCCTGGATTATCGCGTAGCCGTGGCGTTCCTGGTCGACAACAGCGACGAGGATATGGAAAGTGGCAGGAGGGAGGGGGAGCAGGCTGTAAATTTCAGCGCGGTCAATAGTCATGAATCAATATAGCCACACTGGCTATATGCGAAAGGCCTGCGCGCAGTTCGTGTCATGAACGCGCGATCTCACGTGCTCCTAGGCACGTGGAAACCGGAACCCGGTTGCAGCACCTCAAGCGGCGTTTGAGCACGGAGCGCCGCTGGCATGGTGCCAATAGAGCCGATCGCCGGCGCCCGCAGCTCGTGGGAATGCGTTTATCGCCGGCCGAGGCCAGATGCGGCTAATTCGTTGATCATTTCGCCTATCGTCATCTTCACACTGCCTGGAAATCCAGCGTCTCTGAGGTCACTTCCCAACCTCGTCGGTGCGGAGCTGGTCGATGGCGCCCCGCGCGCGCTCGACCAGTCAATGCGCTTCGTCACAATGCTGCGACGATCCGCGCGCGACATGCGGCTCGCGCTTCTAGGCAACTCGAATAACCATGGTTGGGGACGCACAGCGGTCGCCTGGAACGTCATGACTGTACCCGGATGGCGCGACATGAGTCCCGACTTGCTTGACGCCTCGATTCAACGATAGCTTCCGTGAAAACGCACCGGGTGCAGTCATTGTGGTTGAACGTCGTCGCATTGGTGGCAACGGTCCCATGCTGATTGGACTGGCACTCACAGTGCCATCGCTTGCCTGGCTCGTTTTTACAACTCTCTCGTGGCCGGAGCGTCTTGCGTGGATTGCAAATATCTGGGTTTGCTGGGCAGTCGCGTGGGCGTTCAGCGGCGTCGTGCTCTTGCCGAGGGCATCGGTGAACCTCGATCGGTCATATGGCTTCCTGTTTGGGAAGCCTGAGCAGGTCGCGCGTGATTGACCGTGATAACGGCCGTATGACCTCGAACCAGTTGCGCCTTTTTGGTTCCGGTCCAGCGCTGCCCGACGGGTTCAAATACCAGCCGGATATCATGACGCCGGCTGCAGAGCAAAGCCTGTTGCAGCGCATCGAGGATCTACCATTACGGGAAGTCGAGTTCCACGGCTACGTCGCAAAGCGGCGCGTGATCTCGTATGGTTGGCAGTACGATTTCACCAAGGGGACGCTTCGAAAGACGGAAGACATTCCGCCGTTTCTACTACCGCTTCGCGAGCTGACGGCTGGCTTTGCTGGCATTTCGGCGGATGACCTACAGCAGGTTTTTGTGACGGAGTACGACGCAGGCGTCGGTATCGGTTGGCACCGGGACAAAGCTGTTTTTGGCGACGTTATTGGAATTTCGCTGCTCTCCTCGTGTCATTTTCGTATGAGACGCAAGCTCGGAACAGCATGGGAGCGAGCATCGATCACGGCCGACGCACGATCGATCTACCTGCTGCGGGGGCCGTCGCGAACGGAGTGGGAACACAGCATTCCGGCTGTGGAGTCACGACGATACTCGATCACATTTCGCAATTTCCGGGAAGCTCCGTAGGTGGGCGCTTGAGCGTTGGCCTGACGATTCTAGACCGAACAGGGCCCGTCAACTAAAGTTCACCGTCTTCGATCGATCAATCCACTGTCCCTTGGAGATACTCCAAATGCATGAACGAATTCGCACGAGTCTCGTCGCCGTAGGGTTCCTGGCAGCGTGCGCGATGCCGGTAATGGCGCAAAAGCCCGCAAGTGTCCTTTCGGACCTTATGACGGACGTAACCCAGGTTGAGAAGAAGATGATTGATCTGGCCAAAGCCATCCCCGCTGAGAGATACAGCTGGCGACCTGCTGAAGGAGTCCGGTCAATTGGCGAGGTGCTGCTGCACGTTTCGGCGGACAATTATCTGTTGCCCGCGATGCTCGGAACTCCCGCCGACGCGTCAACCGGCATCAAGGGCGATGACTACAAGACAGCGGTCGCGTTCGAGAATCGGAAGATGAACAGAGATGCGATCATCGTGGAGCTGGAGAAGTCTTTCGCCCATTTGAAGAAGAGCTTGGCTGGTACATCGGATGTGAAGCTGGGCGACAAAGTATCAATGTTCGGCCAGACCTTCACTGTACAGCAAACGTGGATACTTACCACTACGCACGCTCACGAACACCTCGGCCAGATGATTGCGTACGCGCGCACCAACGGCGTAAAGCCACCTTGGGGGTAAACGAAAGGCCTTTCAGGGCGCGGTTGTGATTGCGTGACAGACGTTCCGAGTAGTCACACCGCCGCTGATGAAAAGACCCGCGGCAAGGTGAGGGTAAAAACTGAACCTTCACCCTCGCTCCTCTGCGCCGTCAGGTCTCCCTGCATGGCACGCGCGAGCTCACGGCTGATCGAAAGACCCAATCCCGTACCTTCCCGATTGAGCTCTTTGCCCACCTGAACGAACGGCTCGAAGATAGACTCGAGCTTGTCGGAGGCGACACCGATTCCCGTATCGCGCACCGTGATCGACGCGAGCCTACCTTTCCCCCCGCACTCCACCGTAATGTGTCCTCCGGCTGGGGTAAACTTGACGGCGTTTGACACCAAGTTGAGCAGGATCTGCCTCAACTTGTCGCGATCGGCGCGCACCACCAGCGTAGTTTCGCATCCGGAGTTTTTATAGCCGAGGCTTTTTGCGCCGACCTGCGGCGCGGTCAGGTCGTCCACCTCCGCAAGCGTGTCGCGCAACGGCACTTCGGTTATGTCGAACTGGACGCGCCCGGCCTCGAGCTTCGCGAAGTTGAGCACGTCGTTGATGAGGCCAAGCAGGTGCTCCTGACTCCGTCGCGTCCGTCTCAGATACTCACGCTGCTTCTCATTGATGGGCCCCTGAATTCCCTCCACCAGCAGCTGCACGTAACCCCCTATGGCGTTAAGTGGCGTCCTGAGCTCGTGACTCATGCTGGCGAGAAACTGGGACTTCGCCTGGTTGGCGTTTTCAGCTTCCGCACGCGCACGCTCGGCATCGCTCCGTGCCTGTTCGGCCTCGGCACGCGCACGCTCTGCTTCGGCACGGGCGGCGCTTGCCTCCTCGTATAATCGCGCGTGCTCGACGGCGACGCCCACTCGCTGCGCCAGATCTTCGGCGATTCGGAGATCGTTGTCGTCGTACTGGCGACCGGATTCTGCCGAGACGAGGGTGATTGCGCCCACCGTCTGATCCCGGCTCACCAGCGGAACGATGATCGCCGATCGCAGCCCGAGGGCCTTCAACTCCTCGACATAAGCTTTGTCGCGCCCAGTGCCCACGATCAATTCGGCTATGTCCGGATAGAATTCCGAGACTCCCGTGCGCATCACTCGTAGCACGCCCAGCGGCGCGTTCGGATCCGGTGGATAACGGTGCTGAAAGTCCTCCGCCCAGCGAACTTTCTCCTGATCCTGATGCTGAACCACGATCCGGCGGACTGTGCCATCCTCCGAGAACATGTCCACCGCGCACCAATCGCCGAAGGTGGGAACCACGAGACCCGCAACACTCGCGAGCGTCGTTTCGTAGTTGAGTGAGGAGCCGAGCACACGACTCGCCTCAGCGAGCAGGGCTGCCCGGTGCCTCCCGGCTTCCGCTTCCGTGCGCGCGGCGCGTTCCGCCGCCAACCGATGCGCACTCTCCTCCGCTCGTTTGCGCTCGCTGATGTCAAGTCCGAACGCGACGATAGCTTCGAGCGATCCGTCGGCAGCGAAGCGGTTTGTGGAGTTCCACACCACAGTCTTCCGCTCTCCATCCCGGGACGCGAGGATCACTTCGAGGTCGGCCACGTTTCCCTGGACGAAACGCCTGGAGAGAGCGTCCAGCTGTGCGGGTGTGCGGTCCGGACAGAGTACGGCCCACCACTGCCTTCCCAACAGATCGGACGGACGATAGCCGAAGAGCGCGGTCACAGTCGAGTTGACGTATAGCGTCGTCCCGTCCGGAGCAAGCTCACAGACGATTGCGGGACTTCTCGCGACTAGATCGCGATAGCGTGCCTCCGAGCGGCGGAGCGCCTCCTGGGCGTGCTGCAGGAGCACCGGCGCGGAGGTTAGCGGTGCCGCGACCGCGTCCACCTGACCAGCGATTATTGCCTGCAGCGCACCTTCGGCTTCCGCCAGACGGCGCAGAAGAGTCTCGATCTGCTCTTCGGTGGCCGACGGCTCCGCCGCGGCAGAGCCGGACTGTGATTCAGACATGACGCGGTTCCGCTATACCGAGTGCCGCGCGCACCTTCAGCGTTTCCCGAAGCGTTCCAATGATCCTTTGTGCTGGAGGAGGCCCCAGCTTCACCAGTGTCGGCGTCACGATTACGCCGTCACTCAGCGCACGCTGTGGTTCCCGCAGGAAATCCACGATTTCCAGTTCATAACGAGTGCCCGGGCGGCTCTCCAGGATCATGGCGAGATTTGCTCGGGCCTCGGACGAGTTTGGGCCATCGCCTGCGACATACAGGCGAAGCGACAGGATTTCCCGCTTGTCCTGCGCAACATCTACCGATCCCGCTCCACCGAGCTCGGCCGTCACGCTGGCCGGCTCGCTGAGGCGCGCTTGCCCGCGGCAGCAGCGTTAACCGCTTGGGAATCACCGACACCGCCACGCAACCGTAGAATCGTATCGTGCGCCGCACCCACGCCGTGCTCGCGTGATGCGTCCTCCGCGTCAACCAGAGCGAGCTCGGCTCGTCGCGCCTCCAGCTCACGTTGCAAAGCGGCGATGCGCGCCGCGACCTCCGCCTCCGCCAGCTCGAGCTCCCTGCGGGCGCGCTCGCTCCGCACTCGGCGCTGAGCTTCCTGCTCCCGCACTTCGGCTTCCTTCTCCCATCGCGCGGTTCCCATCAACACCTCGCCTCCCGCCGAGTACACGTCCGAGAGGGTAATTCCTTCGTTACTGAGAAGAAGCTCGCGGACCTGGTTCGAGTGCTTTGTTCCACGTGACTTGACGATCGTGATGGAGCGGTTTCGCTCGCCAGCCAGGACCACGTACGATAGGTGTATCCAGGTATCCGCGATGGTCGAGATTTGTGTAATGGTGCTCTCCGTAAGCGCGTCCGTATTCGACACCAGACTCGTGCAGAACACTGTGATCCCTTGTGCCTTGGCATAATCCAGTAGCCGGAGCGACGCATGCACCGCGGCTACCTGTCCACCCGTCTTGGCTAGCGCAGAGATCGGATCAAGCACCATGCACCGCGGCTTGAGATCGCAGATCAGTTTCTTGAGCTCAATGAAGTGCGCCTCTGCGCTCATGACTTCCGTGCGAATCGAGTACATGTGCAGAAGACCGGCGTCGCGGTGCTCCTGGAGCCCGATACCAACCGAGGCGAGGTTTCGGACGATCTGGTCGGCCGCTTCGTCGAAGCTGACGTACAGAGCGGCCTCGCCGCGCCGGCATGCGGCGGCGGCGAACGAGCCCGCCAGCGTTGTCTTTGACGTACCCGGAGCGCCCGTGACAAGCACGCTCGACACGCGGTAGTAACCGCCGCCAAGCATGGTGTCGAGCCGTTCGACGCCGGTGGAGACGCGCTCGGTAGAAACTTCGTGCGACATCTCCGAGGTCCCGAATGTGGCCACCTCGATCCCGGTGGGAGAGATCACGAGAGGAAACTCGTTCTCGGAGAACGCGGAGCCGCGGTATTTGAGGACGGGGAGCCCGCGCAGCGACACACGGTCGACGAGGCGGTGATGCAACGAGACCACGCAATCAACCATGAACTGCATGAAGGCATAGCGTTCGGGTAACATTCCGACGCCGCCATCCTCCGACTTCGCGGTGATGATCCCGGTGACGCCGGAGCTGAGCAGCCATTCATGAAGGCGGTAAACCTCGCGCCGCTCCGCCACAGGGTCGTTGAGCATTGTAAGGAGAACATCGAGTCCGTCGAACACGATCCGTTTGCAACTCATCTCGCCGGCTTTGGCCGAAATAGCGGCGAGGATACCGGTCAGATCGAAATCACCCGAACTCACGATCGTCGGTGGAAGCTTGGCGTCGAGGAAGAACAGCTTGTCGCGCTCGAGCGCGGGCAAGTCCCAGCCGAAGGTGGCGGCGTTCTCAATGATGTGCCTCGCGTTCTCCTCGAATGCGATGAAGATCCCGGAGTCGCCGGAAATCCGGGCGCCGTTTACGAGCGCTTCCAGTGCGAAGATCGTCTTGCCTGCGCCCGGGGTTCCCATGACCAGCGTGGTCCGGTTGCGTGGCAAACCCCCGCCGGTAATCTCGTCAAACCCCTTGATGCCCGTCGGGGTCTTTTCGATTGACTGAGTTTCTGAAGCGGGCATGCGAGGCCTCCGTGGGAGTCGAGCGAGTGGCAGTTTTTATGGAGTCACAGCTTTCAAAGCGCGCCAGGGACTCAGCCCCAATGAGCTGCGCGAGGACCCCCAGTTGGGCAAGTTGCGAACCAAGTGTTTAGAAGCAATCCGACAAAGTTTGCGAAAAATTTGCAACTGCCATGCAACCAAGTCGATAATTTTGGAATCGCCACGATATGGTAGCTGACAGCGGAATATGGGCTTAGGATCGCCGACCCCAAAACGACATCACGGACCCTCTGGTCACACCGATTGTACCGTCAAACCCGTTCGGCCAAAGTAACCGCCCCCTCGCCTGCAAGACGGTCCCGCATCGCATCCCCCAGCATCGTGCAAGCCAGGACCGTCGCCACCAGAGCCAGCCCGGGAGCCAGTGCCACCCACGGCGCCGACACAATGACATCGCGCCCGTCCGCAATCATGTTGCCCCAGCTCGGTTGCGGAGGCTGAATACCCAGTCCGAGAAACGACAGTCCGCTTTCGAGCAGGATCGCGTTCCCGACTCCGAGTGTTATGGCGACAACTGCTGGCCCGAGCGCGTTCGGTAGTATGTGACGCCACAGTATCCGCCGCGGTCGGGCGCCCAGTGCGTGTGCCGCTTCCGCAAAAGCCCTCGCGCGAAGCCCGAGTACTTCCGCGCGTACGAGGCGCGCGACTCCCATCCAGCCTGTCGCCATGAGCACCGCGACGACCATCCACGCGCCAGGCTGCCAGAGCGCGGCGCACACCAGTAGCAGAACAAGTCTCGGTATTGCCAGCAACGCATCGCTCAGTGCCATAAGCAAGCGATCCACAATTCCGCCGTACCATCCAGCCAGCGCCCCCAGGG
>JACDCM010000473.1 GCA_013817545.1 Gemmatimonadaceae bacterium
GACCCACGCAAGGTTCTCCGGAACGGCCAGCACGATTGCGTGTCCTCCTGAATGATCAACTGCGTCCAGAATCGCCTGGCGGTTCGGCTTACCCGCGACTCCCACATCGTGCTGGACGACCGCAAATGAAGGAGCGGGGGTGGTGTTGAGATCCATGCCGAAAGCCCTGGCGCGTGGCGAGAGAAGCATGCTGCGCGTTTCCACCCAGCGCGGCAGGTCGGGCAGCGCATTCGCGATATCTCGCAAATTCATGTCGAGATGCGGTATGCGCGCTTGCCGCGTGAGATCGAGGAGACCGTTTTCATTCAGTGGCCGGTTGTGTACTTATGGCCGAGCCCGCGGGTCGGCGAAGCATTAAGGCCACGCGCCGAGAAGGACTTCCGCCCGTCAAGGTGAAGAAAGCTTGACAGTATAGCAGGATTGACACGATGAAGCGCGGAAGTTGAATCGTCTTCCGTGGTTCCCTCCGGGCCGCCGCGGGCTTACCATGTGGCGTGCACCTTCCGATCAGTCACCCCATGCTGCCGATGCTCGCCAAGCGTGTCGGCGAATTGCCACCCGGCAAGGGATGGATATTCGAGCCAAAGTGGGACGGCTTTCGCACAGTGATATTCCGGGATGGAGACGAGGTCTTCATCCAGAGCCGCGATGGGAAACCGCTGGACCGTTACTTCCCGGAGCTCAACGAGCCGCTGAAGGAGCAGCTGCCCGAGCGATGCGTCCTCGATGGCGAGATCGTAATCGCGGGTGCAAACGGGCTCGAATTCGAGGCATTGCAGCTTCGGCTGCATCCGGCGGCATCGCGCGTCAAGCTGCTGGCCGGACAGATGCCGGCGTCGGTGGTGTTCTTCGACCTGCTATGCGAGGGCACGCGCGATCTGCGCAGTGTCCCGTTCGGCGAGCGGCGCTTGGCGCTCGAATCGGTGTTCGCGAGCGTAGCGCCGCCGTTCTATCTGACGCCGGCCACGCGCGACCGTGGCACCGCTGCCGACTGGTTCAAGCGCTTCGAGGGCGCGGGCCTCGACGGGGTCATGGCCAAGCTGGAGGCCGGTGTCTACGAACCGAACAAGCGTGTCATGCTCAAAGTGAAGCATGAGCGCGAGTGCGATTGCGTCGTCGCCGGCTTTCGCTGGCACAAGAACGGCGAAGGAACCGCAATCGGATCGCTGCTGCTGGGTCTGTACGACGACGCCGGCAATCTGGAGCATGTTGGCGTGTGCGCGAGCTTCACTGACGTGAAACGCCAGGAGCTGGTGAAGTTCCTGGCTCCGTACCGCGCTAATTCGCTGGATGGTCATCCATGGAAGGAGTGGGCACAGCAGAGCGCGACTGACGCCGGCGCGCAACGCAAGCCCGGCATGGCCAGCCGCTGGAGCCAGGGAAAAGATCTCACGTGGGAGCCGCTCCGTCCTGAGCTCGTCGTGGAGGTTTCGTACGACCACATGCAGGGTACTCGCTTCCGGCATACGGCGCAGTTTCGTCGTTGGCGCCCGGACAAGAAACCAGTAGACTGCGACTTCGCCCAGCTCGAGGTCGTCCCACCGCACGAGCTGGCAGCGATCTTCGCGACGCAGCGGTAACAGATCGCCACGGGACGTCCGGGCAACTCTGCCCGGAGTCGGTGAAGCTACCGCTCGAGCGGCAAGCGCTTCAATCCGCGCAGAAAAATCCCCCCGCTCCACCGCAACGTGTCAACCGGCCTGCGTAGTCGCAGCCTCGGTATTCGCCGCAGAAGTGTGTTGATCGCGATCTGCGCTTCCAGTCGAGCAAGAGGGGCACCGAGACAGTAGTGGATACCCTGCCCCAGGGCGAGATGTCGATTTGGCTCTCGCGTGATGTCCAGCCTATCGGGATCCGGGAATTGCCGCTGGTCGCGATTTGCCGACACCAGCACCACGAGCACCTGATCTCCGCGAGCGATCGAAGTGTCGGCAATGCTCACGGCTTCCCTGGCGAAGCGCTCCGTAGCAATACTCACCGGACTTGTATACCGCAGCAACTCTTCAATGGCGGTATCCGCGAGTTCCGGATTGCCGGCCAGGAGTTCGAGCTGCGCCGGATGCTGCAGCAGCGCCAGCGTACCGCTCCCGAGCAGGTTTACCGTAGTCTCGTGCCCGGCGATCAGCAGGATGGTTACCATCGCCAGAAGCTCATCCTCACTGAGCGCATCCCCGGCCTCTTCCGCCTGAACCAGCGCCGTAATCAGGTCATCCTGAGGCGCGGCGCGTCTGTCTTCGACCAGGCGCCGCAAGTAACGCGTGAATCGCCAGAGGGCGGGCAGCGCTCTTACGAGACTGAGCGGTGTCGACACGCCGACGAACTGGCTCGACCAGTGGTGAAAGCGACCGCGATCCTTCTTTGGAACACCCAGCAACTCGGCGATGATCGTGATAGGGAGCGGCAGCGCGTAATCGCGCATGAGCTCGAGCCGCCCGCGCGAGATCGCCGTGTCGAGGAGTTCGTCGCAGAGCACCTGGATTCGGCTTCGCAGTGCCTCGACTCGACGCGGCGTGAATCCCTTGTGGACGAGACGACGGAGCCGGTCGTGATCAGCGCCGTCGAGGTCGAGCATGTTCTGGGTGAGCGGGCGGAGCAGCGCCGGCACCCATGGAGCCTTTCCTCCTTCGGGAACCGCGACACGCGGATTCTTCGCGAAGCGCTCGTCCTTCAACGTCGCCAGCGCGTCGTCGTATCGGGCGACGAGCCAGGCTGGTCGTCCATTCGGCAACGTCGCGCGGTATACCGGCGCTTCCTCGCGCAAGCGCGCAAAAAACGGGAAGGGATCTGCCTTGAATTTCGCGCTGTTCAACCTGGGCTGCGGGATTGAAGTCATGGCCTTAGTATCAGCGCAGACTCATCACCACGCCACATCTCAATTCGTGACGAGGCGACTCTCGCTGCCTCCGCACCGAGCGTCCCGGCACCGCTCACCGATCTCGCGCGACCGCCGCCGTCGCCCAGGTGGAACCGCGAACTGTAGAGCGCCCGCCGTCAGCGCGTCGAGCCTCTGCTCTCACTCGCGACCTCGCGAATACGGATCGAAAAGTCGGGTCGTCCCGCGAATTGCTTCGCCCGCTCATTCACGCGAAAACGGCGGCGCGCATCCGCGAGAGTGATGCTGGTGTCGATCAACCCGAGGCTGTATGCGACTTCGTCGCTGTACCCCGGAAGGATAGTCTTGAGCC
>JACDCM010000123.1 GCA_013817545.1 Gemmatimonadaceae bacterium
ATCTGGAAAGTGTTCCTGTAGCCAGCTAATAGAAGCTAGGAGTTGGTCCTGTCGCTGTCAACAGGAGCGAGACAACCAGCCGCTAGCGAACGGCCGCGCTGGTCTACATTCGAGCGCTGAGCCGACGTCAGGGTGCGAACGATGCTGCATGGTCATTTGGGCCGCGAAGTGCCGATTTCTCCGACGTTATCGTCCCGTTCACGCTCGATGAGCTTGCGATAGGGATCGATCCCCGCGCGCGTCGGCTGGCGCGGGACGGTGATCACGATCGCCTGCTTGCCGGCGCGGATGCGGTGCTGCTTCAGGTAGAGCGATTCTCCCGGTGAGAGGCCGCTCGGGTTGCCGGCGAAGACGCCGATCTCGACGAGGTCGTCCATCTCGACCGGCGTCTGGTTGCCGATGCTGTCCGCGCGCGCCTTCGAGGCGTCGACGAACAGCGTCACGCGGTATGCCCCGCCCTCGACCGGCTCGGCCTTCGCTGAATCGGTGCGAACGTCCCAGATCGTGATGTGCTCGAACAGGTCCGACAGCAGCGGCTTCAGCGAGTCCGGCGTGACCGCCCTGAGCTCGGCGTAGAGCGCGCGCGAGGTCGGGGGCGGCGCGTCCGGGCCGGCGTACTTGTCGCGGAAGCGGCGGAGCGCGCCGTTGACCACATCGGCACCGAGGCGATCGCGCAGGGTGTACATCGCGACGCCGCCCTTGAAGTAGTGCACGCTCGGCTGGTTCACGACGTCGAGCGTTACACCTCACTCGACCGCAACCATATGATTGAGCTCGGGCGCATCACGGAGCTTCAACCCGGCGTGTTCGTCACGACGCTCGACATGTGCACGACGGCAGTGCTCCCGTCCGTGCTGATGCCCGATGTCCGTACGTTTGGGTCGTGGATCACTGGCCGGCGCAGTTCGGATGGTGGGATGGTCCGCTGCCATTGGTGAAGGATGGTCGCTCACATCGTCTGCGCGTCCGCGACCTACAATATGACGTTTTCCTCGAGCGTGAGCCGCTACACGGCGCTGCTGCAGAACGGTTGGCGGCTTGAGTTTGTCCTCCCAGTTGCTGGAGAGTACGCGACCCTCGCAACGCCGGAGCGGGCCTGGCTGGACACGATACTGTCCCGTCCCGAGCTCCTGTCGGGCGACCTCCCGTAGGCGTGAGTGAGCGGCCTCAACACTCGCTGAAGCTGATGAGCGCTTGCGTATCGGCCATATCCCGCACCGCAGGCTACATCACAGGATCGATTTGGCGCCCATAGGATGAGGTATCACTGGCCCCCTCGGCCACTCGGGCTTGACCCACCACTTAACCTCGTCATTATTTCGCCCGAACATCGCGCAAGACTCGGGCGGCGCGCCTTGGAGAGCATTGCGTTCGCTGTCGCGGCTGCGATCGTCATCTCAGCCATTGATCAGTACTTTTTCGACGGTGAGACGGCCAGGCGCACACCAGGCCTTGATGCGCACCCCACGCCGTCCAGCGCGTGTGGCAATCACGTTCATCGGCGGTCTGCTCGAGGAGCTCTTTTTCCGGGTGTTCTTCGCGACAACAGTGGCCGCTGCGGCGTGGTCTGCGCTCCGCCGCACCGTCGGTGAGCGGACGAGCCACGTTGCCGTGGCCCAGTGGACGGGAACTGTCGCGGCCGTGATCTTCGTCGGATTATGGCACGTGTGGATGTGCACCGATCCCTCCTCTAACGACGCGCGGGTAGTGATGGTGAACGCTGGAAACCTGCTGTACGGTTGGACTTACTGGCGGCGCGGCCTGGAGATGTCCACACTCACCCACGGTGCTCTCAATGCGACCCTGTACCTCGGATTGCCGCTGCTTCACTGAAAGCAGGCACTCGGAAGGCTCTCGCCGCCAAATTGAGAAACTGCTTGAGTCAGCTCAAGGTCAGGATGCGACCGTTCGGAAGTGCATAGAGGAATCCGCGCGCGCGACATCGTTCTCCGTCGATCGAATGAGGAGCTGGAGACGGCCGCAGCGGAGTTTATCGTCGGCAGTCGCCTATTACACGCTGAAGCTGACAAGCGATTCAATGATGCTCGCATCGCTCGCGAATTATTCCGTTGTTGATCGGAAGCACCAGATCATTGTCGAAGCGCAGGTGCATGGCACCGGCTCTGAGCAGGAAGCGCTGCTCCCCGTGGTCACCGCGATCACGCTGTCCTCCAGCTCCAGCAATGCCTCCCCAATGGATTCCAAGACCTCACGCGCCTTGCTGATCCTCGCAAAGTTCAGCAGCTGCTGGCGTTCCAGCCTCTCGAGCCGTGCGTTCTCCGCGGCACGCACGTAGTCCGAAAGACGCGCAATGATGAGTAACGGCATGTCTTCAACTGCACACTCTCCGTGTGTCCTCATCAGTTCGTGTGACAACTCTGCTGCCTGACATGATACCGTCGCACAGCCGCCTACTTCTGCAACCATACGTTCCTTCAGTGAGATCAAGCATGCACCCAACGATCTTCGAACTCAGGGAGGAGGCCCAAGCGTGGGCTGATGAAGCAATCGACGCCATGGGAGAATCTCCCCTGCTGAAGGATCACCCTGCACTGAGCAGCCTTCGGGAATTGCTAGATGAGGCCAACCCGACAGAAGTGGTATGTGAGAAGCGAACTGAGTGCATGCGCCTGCGCTGGGTGAAGTCTGGCCTTCTCCCTTCAGGATTCCTGAGCGGTCCCTACGTCTGGGACGGGCTCTTCGAGGACATGCCTACGTGTCTGGAACACCTCAGGGCCGCCTCGACGGGAGTAGAAATGGCAGGAATGCAACCTGTCGCATCTAAGCTCAATTGCGAGCCTGTATGGGCGCGGTGCGCTGGCCGACCGCGGAACCCCCGATTACACCATCCTGGGCTCGCCGCTCTGCTTCAGTCGTCGCCGCCGTAGCGCCCGAGCAAGCCGGCGGCTCACCGCGAACAGGCAACGTTGCCACTCGCCGGCTACACCGACCGCTCGTCGCCTGCATCCACCGCATGCAGGTGATTCGCTACGAAGGCAGCACGTGTGCGGCTAGCTTGAGCGATCTGTTTCACGCATCGACGATCCCGAACGCCCGAGCTCATGATGGTCACCAAGTCTTGGCACCGCGCATACGCTGCGTGCGCAGCAATCCTGTTGCTGGCAGCGCACACTACAACCCTGCACGCGCAGTCCCGCAATATCACGCACAAGGGTGAGAAACGGCGCTTTATCGTCTACACGCCGAAGGGTTACGAGCTGACGTCGGACCGGATATATCCCGTGGTTCTGAATTTTCACGGTGGCGGTATGACGATGGCCGAGCAGATGCTATACACAGGCATGAACAGCGCTGCGGACCGCAACGGCTTCATTGTGGTCTATCCACAGGGGCTCGGGCAGGACTGGAATGTCGGTTTCGAGACATCGTACACGGACGGCACAGACGACGTCGGCTTCATCGAGGCGGTACTGGATCAGGTCGTGAAGGATCTCAGGGTGGACGAACGTCGCATCTACGCGACGGGGCTCTCCCGCGGCGGCTTCTTCACCCATCGGCTCGCCGCAGAGCTGCCGCACCGGATCGCCGCTGTTGCCGCGGTGGGTGCGCCCTTGCCCGTCCCTGTACAGCAGCAGCATGCTCCCCGCGGACCCCGATACCCCGTCGGTGTCATGCTCGTCCACGGGACAGCGGACAGGGTCGTGATGTTCGACGGCAAGTCGGAAAGCTATCTTTCGGCGCAGGACTCCCACGGGTGGTGGATCGAACACAACGGCCTGAACGGCGCAACGGAGACGATGGAACTGATCGATGTCGACGCGCAGGACGGCACGTCGGTGACGATCCTGAACAGCGGCGGGGAAAGCCTGCGCACGACGCTTGTAACCATACGTGACGGCGGGCACACGTGGGCGGGTGCCGATCCGTTCAACGTCGGGCTCCGAATCGGCGTGACGTCGCGTGACATCGATCTCAACGAAGTCATCTGGCGCTTTCTGGCCGGACACCAGCGTTAGCAGGCACGTGCACTACCCGGGAGAGGCATTCATGCGACGCAGCCCCAGTCGGCTCTGGCCGCTGCAGGCTGGCGGATGGCTCGCCTTCGCTGGAGCGATGTCGCTCGGACGCGTCGGCGAGTTCGCGCTGCCGGTCATCGCGCTCGTCGAGTGGCCGTTCGCGCTCCTGGGATTCATGACTACGTTCGGTCTGCACCAGGTGTATCGCAGACTGCAGCCGGCCAGCGACCTGTCCGCGCGTATGCTCCTGTCCATTGCGCTCGCGTCCTGGGTCGGCGGCATGCTGTGGACGGCTGCCTTTCACACCTATCTGCACAACGTCGCGATTCAGCTGATCCCGATTGTAAGTCCCGGCAGCGCGATCCCGTTCCGGCGCGGGCCCCTGCTCGACAACACCGTTTACAACACACTTACGCTCCTGGCCTGGAGCACGCTCTATGTCGGACTTATCTATCGCGAAGCGCTCTTCGAGCAGCAGGCGCGCGCCCTGCGCGCAACAGCGGAGGCGCGCAACGCTCAGCTGCAGATGCTCGCGTACCAGCTCAACCCCCACTTCCTCTTCAACACGCTGAACTCACTGCGCGCCATGATCGACGAAGATCGCGACCGCGCACGTCTCATGGTCACCGAGCTGTCCCGGTTCCTGCATTACGCACTCGTCGAACGCCCACTTCACCTCGCCAGGCTCTCCGAAGAGGTGGATGCGCTCCGCGGTTACCTGGCTATCGAGACCGTCCGATTCGAGGAGCGGCTTGTAGTTCAGATGAATGTGCAGCCGGACGCGTCGCACTGCCTGGTACCGGCATTTCTGCTCAACCCACTCGTCGAGAACGCGCTGAAGCACGGCATTCCTGCGACCGGCGGCGCACCACTGCGCGTTTTGATCGACGCGCAAGTAACGCCGGATGGTATGCTGTCGATCGTTGTCGAGAACACGGGCACGCTGAATACAGCTGATGATCGGACGCTGCAGGCGCGCGCGGGTGGTGCCCTGCTCGCGACGGGCGGCGGGCTCGGCCTGCGGAATGTGCGCTCCAGGCTGGACCAGCTCTTTGCCGACCGCCATTCATTTACCATCGAGCAGCGGGCTGAGCATGTCCGCGTCACCGTCGAGATCCCGGCCACGACTGCACCGCCCGATCGTGCCGTCGCCGACTACGCTGCCTCCGCGTCCGCTGCGCCCTACGGCGCATTTCCCGACGCGACACCGCGCAGGAGCCTGGACTGAGACGCCGACACGCAGTTCTGGTGGATGACGAGCGGCTCGCGCGCAGGGAGCTGCGCACGCTGCTGACGGAGGCGCACGCGCAGGAGGTGCACATCGTGGGGGAGGCTGCGACCATCGAGGAGGCTGCCCGTCTGATCGCCGCCACCGATGCCGACCTGATCTTTCTCGACATCACGCTCGGCAGGGAATCCGGCTTCGAACTGATCCCCCTCATCGGAGCAGACGTCGATATCGTTTTTGTGACTGCACACGACGTGCACGCGCTGCGCGCATTTGAAGTCAATGCTCTCGACTACCTGCTCAAGCCGGTCGATCCGGAACGCCTCGCGCGCACGGTAGGCCGTCTCATTCCCGCGGAGCGAGCCGAGACCGGGGATCTGCGGCCGCTCGACCACGGGGATCGGCTTTTCCTGCGGCTGGACGGTACTCGAATCTTCGTTCGCGTTTCCGATATCCTCGCGATCGGGGCTGACGGCGACAGCTCTCTGCTGTATCTCGCAGGCCGCCCGAAGGCTGCGGGCAACGCGAGGTCACTGAAGGAGTGGGAGGTGCGACTCCCGGACCGCTTCTTCCTCCGCATCCACCGCTCGACGATCATCAACCTGGATCACGTCGAGCGCGTGGAAGAGTGGTCCCATGGAAGCTATCTCGTATACATGCGCGGTCTGCCTGAGCCCCTGCCGATGAGCCGCCGATACGCCGCGCGCGCCCGTTCCCTTCTCGGTTGATGCCATGACCAGCTGTCGTATATCCAGCGCTTCTGCCGTTGCAATCGCCTTCTGCTGCGTCGCGATGGTACCACATGCCGCTGCTGCGCAGAACGTTGACGCACTGACGTCTGACATGGCGCGCGCGGTCGCAGAGGAGGGGCTCATTGGCGTCACCTGGTCGCGTATAGCGCCGGAGGGCGTCACGCTCGGCGCAGCAGGGTTGCGGGATCGCGTTCGCCAGATCCCGATGCAGCCCGGAGACCGCGTGCAGGTGGGGTCTGTCGCAAAATCGTTACTTGCGACTGGAGTGTTGATGCTCGCGACCGAGGGACGCGTGGATCTGGACGCCCCGGCAGCGCGCTACCTTCCCGGCGTCGTGGTGGACAACCCGTGGAGCAGCGACGCCACGCTCCTGGTGCGCCACCTGCTCGATCACACGGGCGGCCTCGAAGACGTACACCTCTGGCAGGTGTTCACGCTCCGCGGTGATCCCGATGCACCGCTGTCGCACTCGCTTGGAAGGGAGGGGCGTGCCGTGCACGTGCGGTATCCACCCGGCGCGCGCTCCTCCTACTCGAACGTCGGCTACCTGTTGCTCGGCATGATCATCGAGGAAGTGACAGCTGAACGTTACGAATCCTGGCTGGATGCGAACCTGCTCCGGCCACTGGCAATGCATAACAGCACCTTCGCGTTCGTCTCACAGACGGGACAGTACGCGGATACCACGCTGGCGATGGGACACTTCGAAGGCGGTTCGCCGTACGCATCATTTGCGGTCCCCGTGCGGCCGGCCACCCAGTTCACGACTACAGCCGCCGACATGGCGCTGTTCGCCCGCTTCCTCATGAGCGATGGCGTCGTGAACGGCCGCACACTGGTGGACCGGGCGATGCTGCTGGGGATGGCGGTGCCGACCACGACGGAAGCGGTGCAGGCGGGGCTCACATCCGGATATGCGCTGGGTCTCGCCGCACGCGAGCGGTGGGGCATCACCGGCAAATGTCATCTCGGCAACTTGGGCACGTTCCGCGCAATCCTGTGCCTCTACCCGGAGCACCAGCGCGCCTTTTTCGCGGCCTACAACATCGATCCCGAAGATGCCAACTGGAACCGCCCCGATTCCATTCTTGCGACGTCCCTCCGCGTACCGCAGGATGCGCGTCTGCCGGCTGCCGCGCCGGACTCTGACCCTGCTGCATGGAACGGCTGGTACGCCGTACGGCCGCATCGCTTCGGTCAGTTCGCCTACCTCGATGAGGTGTTCGCCATCACGCGCGTTGCCTGGAACGGACAGGTCCTCCGCATGCAACCGTTTCAGGGTCGCGAGCAGACGCTTCAGTCCGTAGGCGGTGCATTGTTCAGTCTGAGCGGGAGACAGAATGCAACGCACGTCCTGACAACGACCAGCGACAACGTGCGCATTCTCAGTGACGGGCTCAGAACTTTCGAGCAGGTATCGAAGTGGCGCGTCATCGCGCTGTGGATCAGCGCACTGCTCGGCGCGCTTGCGGTGATATACCTCCTGATCGCTGGAACGACGCGTTCCATCCTCACCTGGCGTCGAAAGCGGCTGCGCAACGAACCCCTGCGCTGGGCGTCCGCCGCGCTGCTGATGCTGATCATCGCACCACTCCTCTACCTCGCGTATCCGTTTCTGGCGATCGGTGACTCGACGGCCGCCAATGTCCTGATGAGTATCCTCACTGCATTGCTACCCGTCGCACTCACCATTTCACTGGTGCAGCGGGTTCAGAGCGGGATGATCACACGCGCCGCCGTCGTCGACGCCATCGCGCTGTCCGCGGCCCTGCAGTGGTGCATCGTGCTCATATTCTGGCGTCTGGTGCCGCTCATGCTCTGGCGGTGAGTCCGCGACTGTACCGTCGCCGGGTCCGTCGGCGGCACGGTTGTGGCGGCAGGGGCCACCTGCCGTGACGGGACCGGTCCGGGTCCACCGAGCACAGATCGGAGTGCTGTCGTCGCCGAGTAGCCCGCCGTCGAGGACGAACGCCGCACCGGTGGTGTAGCCCGACTCGTCCCGAGGCCAGATACACGACCAGCGCGGCGACCTCCTCGACCGTTCCGAAGCGGCGCAGCGGCGTGTCCCGAACCGCCTCCGCCTCACGTTCGGCACGTTCCGGTGCATCGGCTGGCCCGAGCACCGCATCCAACATCGGGGCGCATACGCGCAGAGGACGACCTGGAACAGCATCTTTGGCGGATGCGCCGTGACCCCCGTGACATCATTGCGGAACCGCGTCTCGAACGCCGTCAGTCGAGCTCGTGTTCGAACAGGTGATGGACCGCGTGCTCGATGGTGCCCGGCAGGAGCTGCTTCGCCAGATCCACGGCTAAGAAGCGCGGATTCGTATCAATGTGTTTGTACCGAGCCATGCGCAGTCCTCGAGGAGGGACGAAGCGATTGCCATACGCCCCGATTCTCTGCAAGATTCACACGAGACTTTTCCTACAGCCACGTTTTAGGTTGACACATCCATCGTGACGATTACGCTGTCGAGTTTCCCCTGCCCCTGCTGCGGATACATAGTGTTTGACGGGCCGCCTGGGTCCTACGACATCTGTCCGATCTGCTTCTGGGAAGACGACCTTTCGCAGCTTCGTTTTGCACGCATGGGCGGTGGCGCGAACCGCACGTCGCTCCTCGAGGCGCAGCGCAACTTCGCTGACAGCGGCGGGGTGAGCGAGCCCCGGTTTCGCCAGCAGGTGCGCGCGCCATCGACCTTGGATCGTCGCGACCCGTCCTGGCGTCCTCTCGATGAGAACGACAACCATGTCGAGGACCCTACCCCGGGTGCCGACTATGGGGCTGCGTACCCTGCGGATCCGACAACGCTCTATTACTGGCGGCCCACATTCTGGCGTCGTCGAAGCTGAGCAGCCGGGGACATAGGTAACACAAGTGTCCAGCAACATAGGTAACACTTGCGGGGGTCACCCACGAATGATGTAGTCGTGCTCGTCCAGGGTGGCAGTGAGCACGGTGTTGAAGAAGATGGACCAGATGCCGTCGTCGTTTCCTCCAGACCGATGTGGTGATCAACCAGTGATGGGCGCCGCAGGTGAGCTTGGCATTATACCACAATCGACAGATTGCGCAGTTGAGTGATGGACCTACATTGTAAGTCCACCTTTTTCTATCCGCTCATGCGCTCAAGAATCGTCCGAATCGGCAACTCACAGGGCGTCCGCCTTCCCAAACTGATGATCGAGCAGGCCGGGCTTACCGAAGAGGTTGAGCTCCGAGTCGAGTCGGGACAGATCGTCATCGCCTCACCGCGCAAAGCGCGCGCCGGATGGGCAGAGGCGGCGCAACGCGCACATGCTACCGGCGATGACCGGCTGGAGTCAAGCGGACCGACCCGGTTCGAGGAGACGGAGTGGGAATGGCGGTAAAGCTCTTGGCGCGTGTGCCGAGTCGCGGAGATGTATTTCTCGTTGAACTCGATCCCACACACGGCAGCGAGATCCGAAAGACCCGCCCATGTCTCGTTATTTCGCCGAACGAACTGAACCATCACCTCAGCACCGCCATCGTCGCGCCAATGACGACCGGGAAGCATCCGTATCCATATCGCGTCCGCAGTCGATTCGGCGGCAAACAAGGATACGTCGTGTTGGACCAACTGCGAACGGTCGATCGTGAGCGCCTGCGGAAGCGACTCGGCTCCGTCACTCCCACCACCCTCCGTTCCGTGCTCCAGGTCCTCGCCGAGCTGTTTGAGATTTAAGCCCCTGTGGTAACGAAGCGTTGCACTTGCCAAGCGATCTGCGGTCTGCTCGCTGCGCTCGCTTTAATGATTCGCTCGCAGCAGAACTTTGCGTTTGGGTGGATGCACCACTGGAGGGTAATGAGAGCGTACTTGATCGGTCTCCTCACTGTAGCGACAGGCGCGAGTGGTGACGCTCTCGTGCATTTCGACAGTCAACTGTGGAATGAGCGACGGCCAGGTGTATCTATATGGCAAGTGTTTCGCTTTCCTTCCCGTTGGTTCCACCGCGATCAATACACCCCCACTGGCGAGAGAGCGCGTCGCTTGGCCGTGCGCTGCTTCTGGCTCACCGCCTTCTGATGTTCTCCTGTCTGGCGGTGCGCGAGTCAGGGTGACAACTCCTTTTTATTGCTATTAATGTTGCTCATACTTTTTTGTATTACCTCTTTTGAATAGGAGTAGGTGGGTTAAGTGTATAGTTGCCTAAATTTATTTCAAAAGCTCATAGCCGATACTTCGAGCGCATCAGCCACTTTTTCTTTTGTCGCAAGGGTAGGGTTGCGTTTAGCGCTGGTGAGTCTGCCGCGCTCGACGCAGGCGAGGACGAGATCTTGCAAATGAAAAATCCGGAACTTCCACGATGAGAACATGAAAGAGTCGGGCGCGAGTCAGGGCCAGTCGGCAACGGAGCTCATCTCGAAAAGAATCGCCGAACTCGGGGACTGGCGCGGGGAAACCC
>JACDCM010000124.1 GCA_013817545.1 Gemmatimonadaceae bacterium
GAAAGAGCGAACACGCCGGCGTCATCGAAGGTTTCCCGCCCCACGAGCAGTCTCGGGTCGGCGCCATGAGGAAGCGGGGCCAGCACTTTGGACAGGTCACCCGGACCCATTTTTGACGCTCAACCAGCGCACCGCGCGAACGCGGTAAGACGGAAAATATCCTCGCGGGTGTTGGAACCGGCTGCCGGCATCGCTCAGCCGTTGACGGCCGCTACCGCATCGATCTCAACTAGCGCACCACGCGGCAGCGCTGCCACTTGTACTGTGGATCGCGCCGGGCGGGCGCTTCCGAGAACGCGCCCGTATACCTCGTTTACCTGGGAGAAATCACTCAGGTCGAGGAGGTATACCGTCGTCTTTACGACGTTCTCCCAGCTGGCCCCGGCCTGCTCCAGAATCGCTGCGAGATTCTTCAGCACGCGCTCCGTCTGCGCAACGCAATCTCCCTCCACCATTTTACCGGATTCAGGATCCAGCCCTATCTGGCCGGCGGTGTACAGAAAGCCATTTGACACGATCCCCTGCGAGTAGGGTCCGATTGCGGCAGGTGCGTCCCCAGTCTTGATGATCTGCATGCGTACGGTATCTCCCGAGTAACCTGCAAAAGCCCAACCAACATTCCAGATAAGGCCAGGAGTTGGAACGTCCACTAAATCGTTGCCGCTGTTTGACAACGTCAACCTTTTTTACCGACCTCGTAGGCTCTAAAACAATCCCGCGATCGTCCCATCCCTCGCTATCGACATACGCTCCGCGGCAGGTTCCTTGGGAAGCCCTGGCATCGTCATGATATCCCCAGCCTGGGCGACCACAAAGCCCGCGCCGGCGGCCGGATAAATCTCATTCACGGTGATACGAAACCCCGTCGGTCTTCCGAGCTTCGTCGCGTCGTCGGTGAGGGAATACTGCGTTTTCGCCATGCACACCGGCGTATCGCGAAGACCGATCGACTCCAGATAATCCATCGCGCGCTCGGCCTTGGGCACAAAGTCCGCGCCGTCGCCACCATACACCTTGCGCACGATGGTATCGATCTTCTCGCGAATCGGTAGCGCGCTGTCATACAGCGGTGCGTATATGCCCGTGCGCTCGCCGAGCGTCGTCATGAGCTCGCTCGCTAGCGGTTCTCCTCCCTGCCCGCCGTGCGCCCATACTTCCGTGAGCGCTACTCTGGCACCCAGCTTTCGCGCGCGATCGCCCACCATCGCCAACTCTGCGTCACTGTCCGTAATGAAGCGGTTCACAGCGACAATCACCGGAATGCCGAACTGACGCACGTTCTCGATGTGCTTCTCGAGGTTCGGGAGTCCTCGTTCGAGCGCTCCGAGATCCTCTGTTCCGAGATTCTTCTTGTTGGCGCCACCATTGAGTTTGAGCGCGCGTACAGTCGCGACGAGAATCGCTGCCTCGGGATTCAGCCCGCCGAATCTGCACTTTATGTCGAAGAACTTTTCCGCGCCAAGATCGGAACCGAAGCCAGCCTCGGTGACAACAACGTCAGCCAGCGCGAGTGCTGTTTTGGTTGCGAGGATGCTGTTACACCCGTGCGCAATGTTGCCGAAAGGACCCGCGTGCACAAAAGCCGGCCCTCCCTCCAGCGTCTGTACGAGGTTGGGTCGCAACGCATCCTTGAGCAGAAGACTCATTGCGCCAACAGCCTTGAGATCGGAAGCATACACCGGCTTCCGCTCACTGCCGGACGTGGAGGCGACGATGATTCGCCCGAGCCGGGCTTCCAGATCCTCGCGACTGTTCGCGAGCGCTACAATCGCCATGACTTCGCTGGCGGGAATTATCACCCACCGCTCCTCGCGGCTGAATCCGTTTGCGACCCCGCCGAGCCCAATGACAGCATCTCTCAACGCCCGATCATTCATGTCGATCGTTCGAGGCCAGGAAATGCGTCGGGGATCGACGCGGAGCGAGTTGCCATGATGCAGGTGATTGTCCAGCATGGCCGACAGCAAGGAGTGGGCGGATGAGATCGCGTGAAAGTCGCCGGTGAAATGGAGGTTTATGTCCTCCATCGGCAGCACTTGAGAGTAACCACCTCCGGCGGCACCCCCCTTCACACCGAACACTGGCCCCAGGCTCGGCTCCCGAATGCAGAGTACAGCGTTGACCCCAAGCCGACGCAACGCTTGAGTCACACCGACAGTGACAGTGCTCTTACCTTCACCCGCAGCTGTGGGATTTATTCCCGTAACCAGAACAAGACGGCCGCGAGACGGACGTCCGGCAATGTCCAGATTGACCTTTGCCTTGTACTTGCCATACAAATCGAGCTCGTCTGCCCCGAGCCCAAGATCTTCCGCTACATCCACGATGGGACGCAATCTGGCTTTTTGCGCAATTTCGATGTCCGACGGAACGTGAGCCACTCAACTCCCCCTGGTTTGAGGGCGGAAAACTACTTCCACCTACCGCTATCTCGCCAGATCGAAGAACGCGCGTGCGTTGTCCGTCAGTTTTGCGCTTAGTGTCTCCTGATCGACGTTCCGGACCGTTGCCAGTCGCGCGATCGTGAATGGAACCCAGGCCGGCTCGTTTCTCTTTCCACGATAGGGCACGGGAGCCAGATAAGGGGCATCGGATTCAGCTAGCAGCCGGTCAGGCGGTACCAATCTCAGCAGTTCGATATCCGTCCATTTTTTGAAGGTCACGATGCCGCTGAAGGAGATACTCCACCCCGAGTCCAGTGCGGTACGTGCGAGCGCTTCCGATCCGGTGAAGCAGTGCATCACGCCCCGCACGCCGGCGCGCCCCGCCTCCGCGACCATTGCGCGCATATCCTCATCGGCTTCACGTGCGTGTACGACGACTGGCTTCCCTATGGTTCGGGCAAGCTCGAGCTGTGCCGCGAATGCAGCCTGTTGCCTGAGGCGGGGAGAATGCTCGTAGTGATAGTCGAGGCCGCATTCTCCCACTGCTACAGCGCCGGATTCGGCATGAGCGCGGATCGCAGGAATACTTGATTGCTCGTCGAAATCCGCAGCGTCGTGTGGGTGAACTCCGGCGGTCCAGTAGACTAGCCGGGGATATTGTTCGGCAACCAGGCGCGCCCGGTCTGCCGCCAGAAGCGATTCCCCAATGCACACGAGCGCGGCCGCGCCGGCATCACGGGCCCGCGCGATAACCTCGGCGCGATCGCCGTCAAAAGCCGGGTCTGCCAGGTGGGCGTGGCTGTCGACGAACGTCATGGCGCGATGCAAAACGGGCAGGCCTGAAAGCCCGCCCGGAAGTGCCGACTTGTCAGCAGTAAGGACTTCACCGCACCGAGGCCGGTTCCTTCGTCGCAGTCCTCTTGACACCCTCGAGCGGCACGTGCGGCTTGCCCTTGATATTCGCTTCTCCGGCGCGCCGGGGCCAGCGATTCTCGATTAGGAGAAGCAACGGTGCGGCTACGTACACGGAACTGAAGGTTCCGATGACGATTCCGAAAATCAACACCCACGCAAACGGCCGAATGACCTCGCCACCGAAGATCAGGAGTGCGAGCAGACAGGCCAGTGTAGTCGATCCCGTCATCACTGTACGAGGAAGCGTCTCGTTCACGGACCGGTTGAGAAGATCGTAGAGCGACGATCGCCCACCTTTCTTGAGATTTTCACGCGCGCGGTCGAAGACCACGACCTTATCGTTCATCGAATAACCGACGACCGTGAGTATTGCGCCAACAACAAAAACCGACACCTCGAGATTCATATACTTCATGAAGGCAAGCGTCGCGATTACGTCGTGGATGGTGGCGAGCACTGCGGCGATTGCAAAACGACCCTCAAACCGCCACGCGAGATACACCAGCGTCAAAGCAAATGCGATAAGCAGCGCAACGAACGCCTGCCGGCGCAGCTCCGCGCCAACCTTGGGTCCAACAGCCTCAGTGCGAATCACGTTGAAGCTGTCCTTGCCAAAGCGCTGAGTGAGCGCCGCACGAACGCGGGAAGCAACCGTTTCGGCGCCGCCAGCCTGCTGAGCAACCTGCTCCTCTTCCTGAGCGCGCATTATCAACTCTCGCGTACTACCAAAAGTCGATATTTCCACGCCATCCAATCCGGCACCCGCGAGCGCGGCGCGCACGTTGGCGATACCCGGCGCCTGGTTGAAAATCACCTGCATCAGGGTTCCGCCGGTGAACTCAATGCTGTACTTGAAACCCTGCAGAGGTATCAGAACAACCGCGGGAAGGACGAAGATGACGAGCAGCGCGGCGGCTGTACGCCAGCGACGGATGAAATCGACCTTGGTGTCGTGCAGTATTCGAAGCATCAGATACTCAATGGTTGAGCGCTGCGGGAGCGGTGAAGCCAGAGGAGAAAGAGCGTTCTCACGACGAAAATCGCGCTCACCATGGACGCAGCCAGCCCCGCAAGCAGCGCGACCGCAAAGCCTTGAACCGGACCTGTACCGAACTGATGTAGGATGGCCGCGGTTAGCGCGGTTGTGACGTGAGTGTCGACAATTGCACTCCACGCATGATCAAATCCTTCGTCAATCGCTCGGCGCACAGTCTTTCCCGAAACCAGCTCCTCCCTTATCCGCTCGAAGATGAGGAAGTTCGCATCCACAGCCATTCCAATGGAGAGAACGAAACCCGCCAGACCGGGGAGGGTAAGCGCTGCGCCGAAACCTGCAAGAATCGCCAAAGTGGTAAGTCCGTAGAACACCAGACCGCATACTGCCAGAAAGCCGGAGAAGCGGTAATACACGAGCATTATCAGAATGACGAGAGCGACACCCAGCAGACCCGCAGAGATGCCCTGGCGAATGGCATCCTCGCCCAGGCTTGGCCCGATGGTGCGGATCTCGACGACCTTGAGAGGTACGGGAAGCGCTCCAGCACGAAGCACCAGCGCGAGGTCCTGCGCTGCCTGCAAGGGCTTCCCCTTCATGGTTATCTGACCCTTTGCTCCAATCGTGCTCTGAATGACGGGCGGCTGGCCAGTCACCATGTCGTCGAGCACAATCGCCATGTTATCGCCTATGTGGCGCGCCGTTTCACGTCGGAATTTCGTTCCTCCCGCGCGGTTGAGCTCGAACTGAACGATGTTCCCATCGGCTGGAGTCGCGTTCGGCTGGGCATCGATGAGGGACTCGCCAGTAATGATCGGTCGCGCATCGAGCACATACAACGTTCTAAAAGCGAGCGCGGCTTCGCCGTCCTCCTCGGATCCCCAACGCAATACCTTCCCTGGAGGCAGGGCCGCTTGCACCTCCGGAAATTTCAGATAGCTCTCGATAGTTGACTTGTCCTTTTTTTCCACGACGTACTCACCCGCCATTTGTCCCTGTCTCAGGAGTTGCGAGAAAGGGCCCTCGGTGGCAGTCGCGAAGAGCGACGTATCGACACCGGCAGTGTCGGATTTGGCCGTGCTGTCACCGCCGGGTTTTCTGGAGGTGTCCGCGCCAGCGAATAGTTGAGAGATAGCGCTGGACCGCGCCGTGTCTCCGAGTGCCGCCTTCTCTCGACCTATGCCGCGCTCTCTAAGAATCGCATCAATGCGCGGAAGCGCCTTATCGAGTGCACGCGTCTCATCAGTAATCTGGAATTGCAGAAACGCTGATTTCTTGACCAGCGCTTCCGCCCGCGCAGGATCGTCTATGCCGGGAAGCTCCACGATGATGCGCTGCGTTCCAACTTTCTGTACCACCGGTTCCGAAACTCCGAATTCATCGATGCGTGTGCGGATGACCTTAAGCGCCCGATCGATCGCCTCTGTTTTGTCCCCGACCGCCTGCTTCGACTCGTCGACCTCCAGGGCCAGGTGTATGCCGCCCGCCAGATCGAGACCCTTCTTGAGAGGCACCCGCCTGAGCGTTGTGTCCTTCATCGCGCCAGTCTGCGGATCGCGAACCCGCTCGGTTACGGAGCGGGGAAAGAGTGCCCAGATCGACAGAGCGATGAGGGCACCGATAATAATCAGACGATTGCGAAGAGACATGAATCGTTAGTGAATAGGATGTGCGGGAGAGACCTGAACGTTAGACGCCTCACCGAATAGAGTCAACGCGCGCCGCGCCTCGTCAGCGTCCTTGTGAAGCTGCGTTACGAGCGCTTCTGGTGTCGCGAAGCTAGTGGTGCTCCTGATACGATGAATGAACTCCAGCTTGACCGGCGATCCGTAGAAATTTGCTTCCGCCTCAAAGAGATGCGCTTCAATCGTCGTCACTGAATCACCAAATGTTGGCCGCGGCCCAAGGTTCATCATTCCCCCAAAAGCTCCTGCGCGGGTGTGGGCTCTTACCGCGTATACACCGGTCGGCGGGAGAAGCTTCCGGGATTGAGGGACACCGAGATTGATCGTCGGAAACCCGAGCAGGCGCCCTCTTCCCTCGCCAGTAAGCACGACACCCGATATGGAATAGGGGCGTCCGAGTCCAAGGGCCGCTCTTTCGAGGTCACCGGCTGCAACAGCTCTTCTAATACTTGAGGACGAGACTGGTTCCTCGTCTTCCCCAGTCACCGCTCGAATAACGTCTACCTGGAAGCCCCGCTGCCTGCCAAGCTCCTGCAGCACCTCCACACCCCCTTCGCGGCCTCGTCCGAAATGGTGGTCGTAGCCAATTACCAACTCACGAACGTGGAAGCGTCGGCGGAGAATTTCGTCGACGAACTGTGCCGCGCTGTATTCGCGCAGAGCCGGAGTGAAAGGGAGGATTGCCATGTAGCCCACGCCGCTTTCTGCAACGACCTCCAGCTTCTCCGCCCCGATCGTGAGAAGTTGGGGTGCTTTCGCCGGGTTGACGACCTCAAGCGGATGCGGGTCGAACGTCAAAAGCACGCTGTGCAGACCTGTATCGACCGCGCGTCTGGCTATTTCGCCGAGCACTTTCTGATGCCCTCGGTGCACGCCGTCGAAAGTACCCACGGTTACGACGGTACCGGGCGAATCCGGTGGCAGCCCGGAGTCCTCCCAACCTCGGAAGTTATCAGCCTGCACGAAGGGCCAGCCGCGGATCCGGGTGGAAACGCTCGCGAACGCTTTCAGCCAGGGTGAAGCACCCCCCGCAAGCCAAAGTACGAATATTCCGACGGTGCTCAGCCACGACGAAACACTACTCGCGGCTGCCAACGGTCGTTACGTCGCTCTGCTACGGCGACGAGCTCCCCCTCCCGGCTTACAAGTGCGGCGTGGCTCCCGGTTACCTCCGCCGTACAGTCGAGACCCCGTATGATCCGGGCCATGTCGGCATCGTCGAGTTGTTGCGTCGGCTTCGACACGAGCGCCGCCAGCGCTCCAAGGACAGGCGCGGAGCCGCTCGCGATTGCTTCGGTCGGCACAGCGTTCTCAACGCGGAATGGACCGCTCTGAGTCCGACGAAGAGCCGCAAGATGAGCGGCGCTTCCCGTGTAGCGGCCGAGGTCGCGCGCGAGTGCCCGTATGTACGTGCCTCCTCCGCAGGTTATCACGACGTCCAGATCAGCACCGCGCCATCTCGAAATCTGCCACTCGTCCACGCGCACGCGGGCGGCGGCGAGCGTAAGCGCCTCACCCGCACGCGCCGCCTCATATGCCCGACGACCACCCACCCGCTTTGCGGAATAGTCAGGAGGTATCTGATCCAGCATTCCCGTCAAACGCGGGATCGCCGCACGTACGTCGTAATCCGATGGCACGGCTGCAGTGCGAGTGGTAGTCCCCAGCAGGTCATCGGTGTCAGTCTCGGAGCCAAAACGTATAGTAGCTTCGTAGACTTTTGGCTCACCGTCGATGTACGGTAGCAAGCGGGTGGCGTGTCCGAGCAGGAGGACGAGCAGTCCAGTCGCGAATGGATCCAGCGTGCCCGCGTGACCCACCCGCTTTTCACCAGTGGCCCGGCGAACCAGAAGCACCACATCGTGCGAGGACGTGCCTGCCGCCTTGTCGGCGAGCAGGACGCCGTCAATCGAGCGGATCCTCATCCGTTGGAAGCTGGCCATCCTTGATCCGCGACAACAGAGTGTCAATGCGTGCGGCACGCTCAACGGTGGGATCCAACCTGAACTCAAGCTCTGGTGCGAAGCGAAGCTGAAGAACCTTTGCGACACGAGAGCGAAGGTGCGGCGCAAGGCTGGTAAGGCCCTCGAACGTGGATGCGCGTCCGGAATCCGTTCCCATGACGCTGACGAAAATCTTTGCTTGACGCAGGTCCGGCGTCACGTCCACGGCGGTCACCGTGACGAAGCTGGTGATTCGCGGATCCTTGGCTCCTTCGCTTAAAAAGCGGGCGACTTCTTCGCGAACAGCTTCCGCGACTCGGTCGGCTCGCCGGTTATTCTGTGCCATTGGAAACGGGGCCACGGGTCGGAGAACTGGGGTTGAAAGCCCCGGGCAACTTACAGATAGGACGTGACGGAATCGATTATTCGGTAGAATGGCGAGGATGCGACGAAACGATCCACCGCCGAAACTACGGACTCCGCGTGACGCCGTTCGGACGATACCACGCACATGGTGACTTCGGCGCGCTGCCAGACGTCGTGATGTCCGGTCTCGGCGACTGAAACGTTGAACTCGTTGTGCAGCCTGTCCTTGAGACTCTTCACAACCGATCGCTTGTCCTTCAGCGATCCGGCACCGGGGATATGCAATTCCCACGACACCACGCCAATCACCACCGAGCGCCTTACGCGTTCGGCTGCAGGGTGCGCGCTACTTCTTCCTTGCGATAACTCTCGATTATGTCGCCAACCTTGATGTCGTTGAAATTGTCAATGCCAATACCACACTCAAAACCATCACGAACTTCGCGAACGTCGTCCTTGAAGCGGCGGAGCGATCCGATGGTGCCATCGTAGACTTCAACTCCGTCACGGATTACACGCACGCGATTCTGGCGATTGATAATGCCGTTACGCACGGAACAACCAGCGATCACCCCCATCTTGGGAACGCGGAATAACTCGCGTACCTCAGCCTCACCCGCGATGACTTCCCGCTCTTCGGGTCGTAGCATCCCTTCCAGCGCCGCGCGAACATCCGCCACCGCTTCATAAATGACTTTATACAGCTTGATGTCCACACCTTCGCGCTCGGCAACCGCGCGCGCCTTGGTATCCGGACGAACGTGGAAGCCGATGATGATCGCACCAGATGCCTTGGCGAGCAGAATATCGCTTTCCGTAACCGCTCCGACGCCACGCTGAATTACATCGACGGAGACTTCCTGATTCGAAAGCTGTCCAAGTGAATCGGCGAGAGCTTCTGCTGGTCCGCCCTGATCAGCCTTGATGAGCAGCTTGAGAGTGCGCCGCTCTCCGGCCGCCGTCTGCGACATGAAGTCTTCGAGCGATATGATGCCCTTGCTCGTGCGGCGGCTCTTGGCCTCACGATCCAGCCGCTCGCGGCGCTGTGCGATTTCGCGTGCCTCGGTGGCATCCTCAACTACAAGAAACTGGTCTCCGGCCATTGGCGTTCCCGTGAGGCCTAGCACCTGAACGGGAATTGCGGGCCCCGCCTCTTTCACTGGCTTGCCGCGTTCGTCGAGCAACGCACGAACTCGTCCCGAAAAGAGACCACAAATGAAATCGTCTCCTACTCTCAGCGTTCCGTTCTGCACCAAAACAGTAGCCACCGCTCCCTTACCCGGGTCCAGCTGTGCCTCCACGACCGCACCCGATGCGCGGCGTTTCGGGTTCGCCTTGAGATCGAGAATCTCGGCCTGTAGCAGAAGTTGCTCGAGCAGCTCGGCAACGTTGGTTCCCTTCTTTGCAGAAATGGGCGTCGAGAGCGTGTTACCGCCGAATTCCTCAAGGACCACTCCATGCTGCAACATATCCTGCTTCACCTTCGCGATGTTCGCCGAGGGCAGATCGATCTTGTTGATCGCCACGATCATTGGAACGCCGGCGTTCCTGGCGTGCGAAATGGCCTCAACCGTTTGCGGCATCACCTGGTCGTCAGCCGCTACAACGAGAACGACGATGTCCGTAACCTGCGCTCCGCGTGCGCGCATCGCCGTGAACGCTTCGTGGCCCGGCGTGTCAAGAAACGTGATGTGACGCCCATTGGCGAGTGTGACGTGATAAGCGCCGATGTGCTGTGTGATGCCGCCCGCTTCGCCCGCAACCACGTTGGCCTTGCGGATGTAATCAAGCAGCGAAGTCTTTCCATGGTCGACGTGGCCCATGATTGTGACGACCGGAGGACGCCAGACAAGATCCTCCTTCGCATCGGCCTCAGGCTCATTCGCCTCGATGGAGTACTCCGCCTCGCGCACGGCACGAAAGCCGAACTCGCCCGCGATGAGCTCGATCTGGTCGAAATCCAGCCGCTGGTTGATGGTCACCATCAAACCGAGATTCTTGAATGCGAATCCCACAATCTCGGTCGCGGAGATTTTGAGTG